>QLUP01000028.1 GCA_018725485.1 Candidatus Lithacetigena glycinireducens
TAATAACTGTTATGTACAACATCCTTGAAGGATTGGTTTCTATTTTTTTTGGCTATCTCGCTGGAAGTATCGCCCTTATAGGCTTTGGGCTTGATAGTTTTATTGAGTCTATATCAGGAGGTATAATGATCTGGCGCTTTGGTTTCCATAGCAAAGTATCTGAGGAAGCAAGAGAAATTATTGAGAGAAAAGCAACCAAATTAGTTGCTTACACCTTCTTTATTTTAGGTGCTTATGTATTTTTAGTTTCAATAAATAAATTAATCACCGCCCAGCCTCCAGAACCAACTTTATTTGGAATAATAATAGCTGTTATTTCTTTAGTTACTATGCCAACCCTTTATTATTTCAAGACCAGGACCGCTAAAGCCCTTAACAGCCACAGCCTCCAGGCAGACACTAAACAAACTCTTGCCTGTATGTTTCTCTCTTTAGCCCTTTTGATCGGACTGGGGCTAAATTACCTCTATGGCTTCTGGCAAGCAGACCCCATAGTAGGACTCTTGATTGTTTCATACCTTTTTCGTGAAGGCTGGGAAACCCTGAAGGAAGAAAAACTCTGTAGTTGTTAAAATATCAAAAAGCATTCTTCAAAAAATCCACCATTTTCAACAACAAAACTTTCAAATTCTTAGGTTTACTTATTCCATGGCCTTCATCTTCAAAAGTTAAAAGCTCATAATTGATACCAAAGTTATCAAGCTTTTCCCTGACTACCCTTACATTCTCAGGGGTAACATTGGGGTCTCTTAAGCCCTGTACAATTAGCACTTTTCCTTTTATATTCTGCAAATAGTTAATGGGGGACCTTTCCAAATATCTCTGGGGGACTTCTGCAGGAGTACCTCCCATCATTTCTTCGCTATAAGGTCTTAAATCGGGCCTGGTGGTTTCATAATCTATAACTAAATCCGTCATACCGCAAATCGGTATAGAGGCAGCCACCAGATCCTTTTCCCAGTGAGTAATAGCATGCCAAGAAGAATATCCCCCGTATGAAGTACCCATTATGCCTACCTTTCCCGGATAGGCAATGCCCCTGTTTATTAAGGATTCAATACCTGTTTTAATATCTTCTTGCTCTTTTGCTCCCCAACCATCTTTCTTTATCGCTTCCTGAAAATCAAGCCCAAAACCGGTACTCCCCCGATAATTGGGGTCAAGCACATTAAATCCCTGAGAGGTTAAAAACTGAACCATTACGGCAACCCTGTCTTCACTATGAGCAGTAGGACCTCCATGAACATAAACAACGGTCCCAATGGCACCTTGAACCTCATAAAGCCAGCCCTGAATATTCAAGCCATCAGTTGAACTCCACCTATAATCTTTTGCTGGAGTAAAATCTTCGTGTGTTAGAACAGTTTTCTCCCAAACACCGCTTAGACTTATAAAGGATTCAGGGTGGATATTATTTAAGGAAAATCTCACTACATCGGTAGGTTGACAGGAACTATAATACAGACCGACCCAGTGTTCTTTATCTACTGGAGCGAGGGGTATTAAATTTCCTTTTATGGAGGGAAGAAATGTCTCTAATCCTGATTCCATATCTAATAACGAGGCACTTAACTTTGCCTCTTTAACCTCAACCATAACTGCCTGGGTGGATCCATAGGGAACAAAAACCTGTTCAAGGTTTCGCTCGGGATTATCTACTAACCAATGATGTTTACCAGAAGATATATCGTATACACCTACCCGACGATAATTACCATGTTCGGCTAAAAATAATACTCTGTCTCCATCAGGATGCCAGGAAGCCTCAACTTTAACTGTATCTCCAAAATTCAATATTTCCTTATCCTCATCTCCTTCAATATCTACTAACCAAATCTGCTGACCTGCTGGATGAAGGTCTCCTCTCGAGTAAATTATGTGTGTGCCTTTGGAATTAAGCCGGGGAAAATAAAAATGACCCTTTTTAGGTCTGGCAAGTACCTTTCTTTCACCGATTTCCAGGTTATGAAGGTAAAGCCAGGCAGGTTCAATTTCCTCTCCTTTATCAAAGTCGTAATTGGCTGCATAAATAAGGTGTTTACCCTCAGGGTGAAGCTGACCCCCTCTAATAAAATAGGAGGGGGAGGGTTCAGTAAGAGGAATCATAATACCAGGTTTATCTATATCAACTTTAAATAATTGCACCCTCTCATCTCCCCCTTTATCTTCCTCCACTACCAGGGAACAACTATCCTGGGTCCAGGATACTATAAAGGTGTTTTCGGGGGTTTCAGTTAATCTGATTGGTGGTTGAGAACCATCAGAGGGTGCAATAAAAACATCCGCTGCTGGACCTACCCTGAACCATGACCAGGCAACCCACTTACCATCAGGAGAAACCGTAGGTTCTACCATACCAGGTAAAGACAATAATGCATCAAGATATTCTTCAGGTCTCATTAACTACCTCCGAATTAAAATTTTAATAGCCATCTAAAAGCGTTAATTTATTTTGTAAAAACTAAATTACCAGGAGATGAATTAACCTGGGTAGGAATATAAGAAGACCAATAATCAGTGCAATAACAGCAGTAAAAATAACTGCTCCTGCGGCTACATCCTTAGCAATTTTAATTGTTCCATTGGGGTTAGAATCTATTAAATCGAGGGTTCTTTCCAGGGCAGTATTGAATAATTCAGAAGTTATGACCATTGAAATAACCAATAACAGAATCGTCCATTCCACAAAGGTAATCCTGAAGCCTATTCCTAAAATTATAGCTACTAACCCAAAAAATAATTGAATCCTTACATTTTTTTCTTTTTCAAACGCCTCTTTGAAACCGGCTATGGCATGTTTAAAGGACACAAGTAAAGGTCTTTTGCTTTTTCCCATAGTTTTTCTCCTTCTTTTATCATCTTTTCATAACCTTCAACTGAACTATCTTCATACCCCAAAATATGCAATAAACCGTGAATTAATAACTCTCCCAATTCATCTTCCAGCATTTTTCCTTGATTATTTGCCTGTTTTAGGGCTGTATCCAGGGATATGATTATTTCACCTGAAAGGTCAATTTTTGGAGGTTTTTCTTTATAAGTAAACGATAAAACATCAGTTGCCTCATTTTTATGGCGATAGGTTTTGTTTATATCAGTCATGGTTAAATCATCGGTAAAAAATATACTCAATTCGGTTTTATCTATTTTAACCTGCTCAAGTTTTAAAACCTGGTTTATAGCAAACTTCAATAGCCTTGCTCTAACACCTTGGGGTTTTCTTTGCCAGAGAAAAGTAATCACTTTCAGGCTTTTCCGTAATCTATCCGACTATGGTATAGAGTAAGGAGATCGTCTATCAAACTTTCCTGAACCAGCTTTAATTCCCTGAAGGAAATTGCTGACTCGGTAAACTGACCATCATCTGCTCGTTCTTTTACAATGGATTCCACTGACTCTTTAATCCGGGTGGGGCTTACCTCGGTAAGCGAACGAACAGCTGCTTCGCAGGCATCAGCTAACATAACAATAACATTCTCTTTTGAATTTGGCCTGGGACCCGGGTAACGATAGGTTTCTTCTTTGGGATAGGTTTCCTTGAGGGAAGCTTCTTGATAAAAGTAAGGTACCAAATAAGTCCCATGATGGGAATTTATAATATCTATTATTTGCGGTGGTAACTTTACTTTTCTCCCTACCACCGCTCCCTCCCTGGGATGGCTGATAATAACCCGAGCGCTTAAAGAAGGTGAAATTTTTTGGTGGATGCTCTGACCACCGGTTTGATTTTCGTTATAAAAAAGCGGGTGGTTTATCTTGCCCAGATCGTGATATAGCCCTCCAACTTTACAAAGTAGCGAATTGGCTTTAATTTTACCGGCAGCATGTTCGCTTAAAGTAGCTACTAATTGAGAATGATGGTAAGTACCAGGAGCTTCCAGCAATAGCTTCTTTAGAATAAACTGGTCTAAATCAGCCAGCTCCAGAAGTCTAAAAGGAGTAAGTACTTTAAAATATCTCTCAAAAATAGGCAACAATATCATCACCAGGATAAAAGCAGCCCCACAGCTAACTGCTAATTTGAATGAATAATCAAGGGAAGTTATTAAATTAAAGCCTTCATATAGTTTAATAGGTAAGTAAAGCAGGAATAAGACAGTAAAAGTAATACCGGATAACAGGATAAATTCAGCTCTGTGTCTTACTTTTTGCATATAAATAAGTGCTGGAGCAAACCCCACCAAAAGAGGAATTACCTCTAATCCTTTCAAGGGAAAAATAAGGACGAATACACCGATAGAAAAGAAAATAAAAATCACGCTACCTGCAAAGTTTGTGGCTACCCCGATTAAAATACCAATAGTGAGTATGGGGGAAAAATGGTACTCTATGGGTAAACCCCGGTAAATATATGAGATTAAAAGAACTGTGAAGGTAGCACTAATCCAGATCCAATCGTTCAAGGTGTTTCCCCCGAGTATTTGTTTTTGTTTAAAAAGCTTTAGATAACCAAAAGCTAACAGGGCTACATAGGGAAAAAAATAAACGAAGTTGTAATATAGGAAAGGGTTTTTTCGGTAAAGACCAACCGCTTCTAATATATCAATGTGTCTTGGACTCACAACCTCCCCTTCCTTGAGGATAGCTTCGCCACGAAAAACCATACCTGTAATATCCGCTACTGAAGACCGAGCCTCCCTTTTTCTTTGTTCTGTAGCACTGATATCCACCAGGGAATTTGGTTCAGTCACCTGATAAGAAATAAGCTTAGAAGCGATATCTATTTCCAGAGGGCTATATATTGCCAGTGCTGGAGAATTAATTACTAAACTGGCGATCTGATTCACTTTTTCCTCTTTTATTCCTTCTTCCAAAAACTGTTTTAATAATTGGGTGCAACTCAAAGAAAAATCCTTGAAGGCTTCTTCGGGAAGATTTAAAAGATACAGCGCTTCTTCTCTGGATAATACCCTGGTATCTTCTACTATAAAAGTTACCTTTTCTTCCTGATTTATGCTTTGCCCTCTAACCTGAGAAATAAACTCCAGAGTAGTGTTCATGTTTGTTAGAATGTTCAGGGTTATGGTCGGATTAATACTATATACCGGAAGTACTATTTCTTCAGCCTTTTTCTTCAATTCCTCAGTCTTTACCCTGTCAACAAACAAAGCCGTTCGAGGAGAAATAATGGTTTCCTTGCTTACATCCCCCACATTTAGAAAGAGTATCTGGGGAGCGGTAAATAAAAAGATAAATACTAACCAGATGGTAATTAAAACTGTTGGCTTAATAAGGGATAAAATAAAGTTATAAAAAGGACTTTTATTTATGCTGACTTTTCTCATACTGCTCGTAGGATTTGACTATTTTCTGAACTAATGAGTGACGGACCACATCTTTCTCGCTTAACTTGATAATTTCTACCTCCGAAATATTTTTTAATATTTGCACAGCTTCAATCAACCCTGAAGTAGCCCCCTTCGGTAAATCTATTTGGGTTATATCACCAGTAACTACAAATTTAGAACCAAAGCCCATGCGGGTAAGGAACATTTTCATCTGTTCAGTAGTGGTATTCTGGGCTTCATCAAGAATTACAAAAGAATCATTGAAAGTTCTGCCTCTCATAAAAGCCAGAGGAGCAACTTCTAAGGTGCCTTTTTCAAAAAACCGCTGCAGGACATCACTTTCTACCATATCATAAAGAGCGTCGTAAAGTGGTCTGAAATAGGGGTCAACTTTTTGCAGAATGTCCCCTGGTAGAAAACCGAGCCTTTCTCCAGCTTCCAGAACTGGTCTAACTAATATGACCCGGCTGATGATTTTGGCTTTTAAAAAATGAATGGCCACTGCTGCCGCTAAGTAAGTTTTTCCTGTGCCAGCTGGACCTATGGCTACAGTAAGGTCGCTTCGCCTCATGGCTTCAGCATACAACCTCTGCCCCTCGGTTTTAGGGGTAATGCCTTTCCCCCGGTGGGTGGTCAGTATAACATCGCGAAGTATTTTTGAAGGGTCAGCTTCTTCATCATGGAGGAAATAATCAACCTCTCTTTCTGAAAATAACCCTCCTTTTTCTACCACCTTTAAAGCTTTCAAAAGGAGTGATTCCACCCGAGCGCTTTCGTCGTCTTCTCCAATAATTACCAGCCTGTTGTCTTCAACAAATATCTTAACCCCGCTCACCTTCTCTATATGCCTTAGGGTAGCATCACCTATACCAACGAGTTTCCTGAGATTTTCAGGGTTGCTGGTGATAATCTCTCGTTCTACTTTTTTCCTCCTTAATATAAATATAAATGGTCCCGCTTTCTATATTATCGGTCTTAGTTTTAAGGGCGTCAGCTAAATTCATTTTTTCCTTGAATTGGGTTAATTCTTTCATAAAATTGTCCATTTCTTTATCAGAAACAATTATATAATATAATACCTCTTTTTCTCTTATTTCTTTAGATTCAACTACTACTGAAGAAGTTTTAATCAGTTCTTCAAATTCCAGTGAGGTACTTTTCAAATTGGCTACTTCCAGGGTAGTAGGAGTTATCTTTATAGCTAAACTATCTAAAGCGCGTTCCTGGATAACCGGAGGCTTATCAGAACTATACATAGGACCATACCAGGAAGGCAAAGCATAGCGAAGACCAATAGCTATTAAAAGGGCGGCGGTTAGAAATACGGCAACCCCTATCCTCTCATTCAATATTCTTAACCTTTTCATTTTATTCGTTTTTATTGTTTCCAAAACCTTGAATTTTAACTCCAGCGGTACCTCAACCTGAGGGATTTCTGTCAGGGTAGTGTTAATAAACTGAAAATCATGGAATATCCTACGGCAGTCAGGGCACTCTGCCAGATGCTGTTCTAATTCAGTTTTCTGGGGCTCATTAAGCTCATCATCAAGGTATTGGTTTATATTATTTCTTAGAGTGTGGCAATTATTTTCTTTCATCATATTCTTTGACGATTATCCTTCCTTTATGGTTCCCTCGCCAAATAACCAAGATTTTAATATAAACCTGCCACGATAAATACGAGATTTAACCGTGCCTACAGGAATTTGTAGTATTTCTCCGATTTCTTCATAAGAAAGACCGTCAACAGCTTTCATAAGAAGAGGTAGCCTGAACTCTACGGGAAGGTTCATCACCTTTTCTTGAACCCTTTCTTTTAACTCCTCCTGCTCCAGATTTTCATATATATCTCTTTTATCTATTTGGGGGTTAAAACCCTTTTCTTCCAGTTCGTCATAGGAGAGCTCTCTGGCTCGCTTCTTTTTCCTTAAATAATCAATACTCGCATTCACCGTAAGGCGGTATATCCAGGTTTTCAGGCTGGAAAGACCTTTAAAACCCGGTAAGGCTTGATATTTTTATACAAGCCTCCTGAACAACATCATCTTACTATTTTAAGCGATACCGAATATATAAGCGGTAGATATTCTATGATTACTTCCTCAGCCTTATCTCTCTCCATCAGACCTTATCAACAAAGTTTATAGTTTGCTTCCTGAATAAACCAGGTTATTTTCTTCTTCTATTCTAAGGAGCTCATTATATTTGAGGGTTCTTTCTCCCCTGGCAGGGGCTCCTGCTTTTATACCCTGGGCTCCTGTGGCTACCGATAGGTGAGAAATAAAGTTTTCTTCTGTTTCTCCTGACCGGTGAGATACGATGACTTTGTAGCCTGCATCACGGGCAATCTTTATAGTCTCCAGGGTTTCGCTGATGGTTCCTACCTGGTTCACTTTAACCAATACACTATTAGCTATTCCCCTACTGATACCTTCTTTTAACCTGGCAGGATTGGTTACAAATAAATCATCACCCACCAGCTGAACCCTTTTACCTATCCTTTCTGTTAAAAACTCCCAACCGTCATAATCATTTTCGCCCAAAGCATCTTCAACAGAAATAATTGGGTATTGCAGGGTTAAATCCTCATAAAAATAGGTTAAATCTTTATAATTCCAGTTTTTCCCTTCAAAATGATATTTACCATCTTTATAGAACTCAGAAGAAGCAACATCTAATGCCAGAAATATTGATTCACCCAATTTATAGGGACTGGAAGAAACAGCCTCAATGATTACTTTCAAGGCTTCTTCAGTAGTTGATAATCGCGGGGCAAAACCTCCCTCATCACCTACACTTATAATATCATTTTTCTGTTTTAGAATAGATTTAAGTATATGATAAATCTCTACAGATGCTCTCAGGGCTTCTTTAAAACTTTTAAATTTCATAGGCATTAACATAAACTCCTGTACATCAAGCTGGTTATCGGCATGCCTTCCACCATTAAGGATGTTTAAGTAAGGAATCGGTAAAGTAAAACTTGCTATACCTCCAAGGTAACGGTAAAGTGGTATGCCTAAATAATTTGCTGAAGCTCGGGCAACTGCTCCTGAGACAGCTAAGATAGCGTTCGCACCCAACTTACGCTTATTAGGGGTTCCATCAAGGGTTATCATCAGGTTATCTATTTCCAGCTGATTTAATGCTTCTTGTCCTAAGAGCTCGGGTTTAATTATTTCCGAAATATTGTTAATCGCCTGCAAAACCCCATCACCAAAGTATCTCTGCTTGTTTTTATCTCTTAATTCCAGGGCTTCGTGCTCCCCGGTTGATGCTCCCGAAGGGACTATAAAAGCACCCTCAGTACCGTCTTCCAGTGTTACTACCCCTTCTACCGTAGGTTTCCCCCGGCTGTCAAGAACTTCTCTGCCTTTAATGTTTATGATAGTGCTCATTGGTTTCCTCCTTATCTTTAATATCCTCCCATAAACCATCAAGTTTATAAGGGTCTAAAATGCTTTCATCGGTTACTAACTCGCAGACCTTCTGGAAACGATCAGCAAATTTTATAGTGGATGATTTTAAAGAACCTTCAGCATCCACCTTTATATGCCTGCTCAGGTTGACAATGCTAAATAATAAATCACCTACTTCGTTTTCTAAGTTTCCTCCCTGATTTATAGCCGTTTTCAATTCTTCAAGTTCTTCTTCCACTTTTTTAAGTACATCCTTATAATCTGTAAAATCAAACCCTTTTTTACGAGCTCCTTCCTGGACTCTCTTAGCTCCCATCAGAGCCGAGGGTGTAGCCTGAGCTATTTCATTAATCTTATTGATGGCAATTTCACCATTTTTGTTTCTTTCCCAGATAGTTATAGCTTCTTCGCCAGTTTCAACCGCTTCATCGCCAAAAACATGCGTATGTCTTCTTATTAACTTATCTCGCAGATGGTTAATAACCGACTTGATATTGGCTTTATAACCTTGATTTTCTTCTAACATCAAACTGTGCAAAATAATGTGCAAGAGCAAATCGCCAAGTTCTCCTTCTATCTCTTCCTTTCTATCATATTTTATAGCCTGCCATAGTTCAGACACCTCTTCCCAGGTTAAAGGAAGAATATCAATCATTTTAAGGGAGTTGTCCCAGGGACATTTTTCTCTCAGCGTTTTAATCAGAATATACAGGTTTAATAAAGAGTTGCTCAGGGTATTTGCTTCCAGAGAAGGTACAGCTGGTAAATCTTCTACCTTTAAGTTTCCGAAAAGTAAACCTCCAGCACCTTCCTGTAAAGTTGATAAGGCTTTTCCCGGCAAATAACCAATTTGCATAAGAAAATATGCTAATAGTATTCCCGCACTTTCAGGACTCAGAATATCTGGAATTAAACAAAGTAGTGGATAATTACCCTTATCAACCTCTTCCAGGATTTTCAAATAAAACTGTTCATATTCAATGTTTTCTGAATCAGTAACAAAGGCTAAAAGGTCTATTTCAGAAAAAAACCCTTCATGGAATACGGGGATAGGTTTTTTTCTTACAAATGCCAGCAGCCCGGGAATTAACCAGATGATACTATCTGTCAATAATATTTCCTTTTTCCGAAGGAGCGGTTTCAGCTTTATGCTTCAAAAGAGATATTTCTCGTTCCAGTTTTTCTACTTGATATTCTAATTCATCGATTTTGTTTTCAAATTCTTCTCTTTTTTTCCGCAACTCTTCCCGGTGTTGAGCAACTACTGAAAGCCGGTTAAAGTATTCTAGAACTCCAAAAATGATTAAAGCTACCAACAGGACAAGACCAGCACCTACAAAGATATGTGCTACTGTTGTTTTAGTTACTCCTATCAAGGGCAGGTTTATATCAACTATAGCTGTATTATTAAGCGCCATAATAGCTCCCAGTAAGGCAACTGAGAGGCCAAAAATAATATAACGGTTCAAAGCGTTACCTCCTTAGAAAATATTATCTATATTATTATAACTGTTCAAGGTGTTAAATCGACCCCTTCGTCTTTGTGAAGCGTTGCTAAAACAAACTCATCTTTTAATTTCAGGTCAGAACTTTGAAAACGCAAAAAGGACCACAC
>QLUP01000029.1 GCA_018725485.1 Candidatus Lithacetigena glycinireducens
GGGAGAGTCAAACATAGTAACATTGCTTAATAAGTTAGGAAAACTGACAGTAAGGAATCTTAAGACACTCGGACATAGGGGAGGTATATACTCCCTTTTCTTACCTGCTTTATCTATATACAATTTTAATAACTCCGGATAAGTTTCAAAGATTAGGCTCATATCGTAAGCTTTATTAAACCCGAGTGATTTAATAAACTTGTTTACCGTAACAAAAGTAGGGGGAGGATCAAAATGTAAATAAAAAACCGGAGGTATCAACACCACTACCTTATCTCTTTCGGGAATGCTGGATATATTATCGAATATCACACCTCGGGCTTTATAAGGACAGACCCGTATACACTCTCCACAATCTATGCACCTAATTGGTAATATACGAGCTTTCCCATCTACCACCCTGATAGCTTCAGTTGGGCAGTTACGAACACAATGGGTACACCCTTTACACAGATCGTCTTCAATAATAATTGAATGCATATAACCCTTCATTTCTACCTCCTGGTGAGATTTACCACCGCATACACCTTGGTCCCTACGCCCACACGGCTGTCAACCTGAAAAATATCAGCATTTCTCTTTATATTTGGTAAACCCATGCCGGCACCAAAACCCATCTCCCTTATATAATCCGGTGCAGTAGTAAACCCTTCCTGTAGGGCTAAATTCACATCGGGGATTCCTGGTCCTTTATCCTCAGCAATCACTTCAACTTTCTCGGAGTTAACTTTGGCCTGCAGAGAACCCCTATCAGCATAGATTATAATATTCATTTCAGCTTCATAGGCTATTATACCTATTCTTCTTAAATCTTTGGGGTCTATAGATAACTGTTGAAGGGATTTCCGCATCTGCAGGGAAGCATTTCCGGCATGAACAAAATCTTTTCCTAAAATCTGGTAAGTATAGCTGATTACTCCTTCTGAAGGGGTAGTTTTTTTAACAACCATCCCCGTGTCCAGGGCTTCCTGTAAAAAAGCAAATAAAGACCACCAATAAACTACTCCTATAACTTTAAACTTATCATCAACCACGGGAAGCCGTCCAAATTTAAAGCGGTTCATTTCCCTTAGAGCTTCAATAAGGGTTTTATTTAGAATTAAATACTTTACCGGTGTAGTCATATATTTACTTACCGGGGCTTCAAGGTCTTTATTCTCGATGCAGATAATTAAGTCGCTAATAGAAATTATACCTAAAAGATGACCTTCATCGTCAGTTATCGGAACTCCATCAAGTCTTCTAATTCTCATTAATTCTTTGACATGCCTCATCTGCCAGTAAGGAGTAACCTGAGGAATATTCCTCACCATCACTTTTTCCACAGAGCAAGAAAGAGTTTCCTGTTCTAATTTATTAGTTGCTTCTAAGTCCATGGTAATATAAAATCCCGCAGGTTTCAAACAAAGATAAATCTGTAGATACTATAGGAATGCCTAATTCCTCGGCAAGATTTAGTATGGTATCGTCGGCTTTTTTCCCGCTTACAATGATTATGCCCACCATTCCTACCATCTCTGCTGTCCTCACAATTTGGGGAGCAGCTAAGGAGGTGATAAGAATGGCTCCTTCGGTGGGAGAGGCGAGAACATCTGACATCAGGTCTGCTGCCCAGGCTTTATTAATATCCAGATTTTCCAGATGCTGGCAAACGCATATCCTACCTTTAACTAAGTTAATAATGTTATTAAGTTTCACTTCCTTCTCCTTGAAGATAATTTATGGTTTCGTCAATTCTCACTATTTGCTTCTGGTACTCTTGTTCTCTTCGTTGGAATTCTTCAATGGTTGCTGGTGAGGCTTTTTCCCTGAATAAGGGATTCCTGAGATCCTTTTGGACCCTCTCCAGCTCAGTGGTTAATTCAACCAGACTTCCAGTGAGTTTTATAATTTCTTCTTTAATCTCTACCAAACCTTTTAAGTTAACAAATATGGAAGTTCCCCTGACAACCTGTATTGCAGAACTTTTAGGCCAGGTTTCCAGGTCACAAACGATGTCTAAATTTCCAATACCTGCCATCTGGGTGATGTAGTTGGAACCTTCAACTAAAGATTGGTACTCAAAAGCATCTGAGGGATGAATAACCACCTTTATGGGACGGTTGGGCTTAATTTTGAACAGACTACGAATATTTCGAATTGCAGTAATAATACCGAAGATATAATTTGTTTTTTCCAGTGCTATTTCGCATTCAGGGAAATCAACTTTATTAACCCAGTCCTGTATTATCAGGGGAGGTAAATTATCCTGATTAAGTTTAGACCAGAGCTCCTCAGTTATGAAAGGAATGACCGGATGCAATAAAACTAAGATGTTTTTAAGAACATAATAAAGCGTAAACAGGGTTCCCTGGCTATCTTTTTTAAATTTGGATATTTCCAGGTACCAATCACAATAATCCTTCCAGAAGAACTCTTCAATAGCTTTGATATAATTCCCTACATCAAAAGAAGCAAATTTATCATTAACCTCCTTTACCAGATGAGATAAGCGCGATAGGATATACCTATCAAACAGGTCTAAATCAATCAGTTCAGGTGGTTTTTCAAACTTATTTTCCCCAATGGTAGAGATAACATAGCGAGATGCATTCCACAATTTATTCATGAAGTTTCTACTATGAAGGAGTGCTGGTTTGGTTAAAGTGATATCCTGACCCCCGAGGGTGCTTAAAGAGGCCAGGGTAAACCTGAGGGCATCAGTACCATAATCTTTTATTAAATCAAGGGGATCAAGAACATTTTTCAGAGATTTAGACATTTTTCTGCCTTTCTCATCTCTAACTAAACCATGTATGAAAACATTTTTAAACGGTGGCTTACCGGTTAACTCTAATCCTGCCATAATCATCCTGGAAACCCAGAAAGTTATTATGTCATAACCTGTGACTAAAACTGAAGTGGGATAGAAATTTTCTAAATCCGGGGTTGAATCAGGCCAACCAAAAACTGAAAAAGGCCACAAAGCAGAACTAAACCAGGTATCAAGTACATCTTCAACTTCTTCCAGATTCTCAGAAGAACAATGAGTGCATTTTTCAGGTGTCTCCCGGGAAACGATAACCTCTCCGCAGGATTGACAAATCCAGGCTGGAATACGGTGTCCCCACCAGAGTTGCCTGGAGATGCACCAATCTTTGAGATTTTCCATCCAATCCAGGTACACAGCGGACCATCTCTCTGGAATGAAAGTTATTTCTGCATTTTTTACCTTTTCAATGGCTGCCTTTTTTATTTCTTTGACACTTAAAAACCACTGTACAGAAAGCAAGGGCTCAATAACAGTATGGCACCTGCTGCATCTTCCCGGAGAATACCTGTAGGACTCGGTTTTTACCAATCTATTTTCCAGATTAAGTTTTTTTACCATTAATTCCCTGGCTTCCAGTGTTGATAACCCAGCAAAGTCACTGCCGGATTCCTCAGCCATGAAACCATGTTCGTTAATAACCCTAATCAGGGGAAGATTATGCCTTTTTCCCATTTCATAGTCGAGGAAATCGTGGGCTGGGGTTACTTTTACTACACCAGACCCAAATTCTGGGTCAACCTCAGAATCAGCAATTATAGGTAATTTTCTACCGACAACTGGCAAAATGGCTACTTTTCCGACAACTGATTTATACCTCAAATCATCAGGGTGAACTGCTAAAGCAACATCCCCCAACATAGTTTCTGGCCTGGTGGTTACTATTTCTATGTCACCACCCTGTTCGAGAGCATAGATTATTTGGTAAAGCTTTCCTTCCACCTCTTCCCTTTCCACTTCAATATCTGAGATTGCAGTATGGCAGTGCGGACAAAGGTTGACCAGGTATTCACCCCGGTAAATATAACCCTTTTCATACATGCGGACAAAAAATTCAGTAACTGCACGAGAACATACTTCGTCAAGGGTAAACCTTTCTCGGTTCCAGTCACAGGAAGCCCCCATTTTCTTTATCTGCGAGGTAATAGTATGGCGACACTTTTCCATCCATTGCCACATATACTCCTGGAATGCTTTTTTCCCGATTCTGGATCTCTCTATACCCTGCTTGCGAAGCTCTTCTTCCACCACATTTTGAGCAGCAATTCCAGCATGGTCAGTTCCCGGAACCCATAGAGTGGGAATCTTTCGCAGGCGATTAATCCTAACTAAAATATCCTGCAAAGTAGCATCGAGTGCATGCCCTAAATGAAGGGAGCCGGTAACATTGGTAGGAGGTAAAACAATTACAAAAGGGGGTGAACCGGTATTATTCTGTGGTGAAAAAAAACCTTTTTCTTCCCAGAATCTATACCACTTTTCTTCTACTTCTTCTGGATTATATCTCGTGGATAAGCTCAATACATTCACCTCATTAGAGCTCAAATTATATTCAATTAATATACCTTATAATTTATTTTCCTGCAATAGTTTGCAGTATTTCCCAGTACATCTTCAAGTGAGATAGAAACCCTCGCCAAAATCCAATTTTTTCTACCTTCATAACCTGGGAAACCCCAAATAAATATACCTTTTTTTCCTGGAGACGCATTTTTCGGATATTTCTGTAAATCAAGACCTCGATAGCATAACCTTTTCCCTGCAGGGAATCCTTCATTAAAAAAAAGGTTTCTCTCTTTATTGCTCGCTGGGAATTTAAGGCTGGAGTTATGGCTTGAGTAAAGTCGGTTACCAGTCTTCCACCTTTAAATACTCCAAGGGAAGTATCAGCTTCTCCAGCAAACACAGGGGTTAACAAGGAATCAATGTGGTATGGTTTGAGATTGATAATATCAGCATCTATAAACAGCAATACATCATAACTGGAAAGTTTTGCACCGGTAATCAAAGCATTGCTTTTACCTGAATTTATTTTTAACTCTACCAGATAAGCACCATTATTGATAGTTGAATCAGATGTCATATCGGTTGACCCATCGTTGACAACTATTACTTCCCCTACTAACTTAGACTGGATTACCGCCTGGATAACCTGCCCTATTCTTGGACCTTCATTATAGGCAGGAATAATTACTGAGGCTTTTCTTTCAATAAACTGCTTAACCATTTTAAGGCTTCGTCCTGAGTTTTAATTCCTTGAAAAACACCTTTTATGGACACTACAATTCCCTCAGGGGAACCAAATAGACCTATATCAGCGCCTTTTGCTTCACCTGGGCCATTGATTTCGCATCCCATAACCGCTAAGGTGTAATTTTCCTGTAAATCACCGATCAACTCGTTTACGAGGGTTGCCAGTTTTAATACATCAATTCTCATTCGGCTGCAACCCGGACAGGAAATTAGATTTATCCCCTTTACCTTTTTTCTTATATTATTAAGAATCGCTTTCGCTACTTCAATCTCTTTAATTGGTCCATCGGTTAGGGATACCCTTATGGTATTGCCAATTCCTCTAAACAGCAGATAACCGATACTCATAGATGACTTAACCATACCAGGTAAACCTAATCCTGCTTCAGTAAGTCCTATATGTAGTGGGTAATCCATAAGAGAAGAAATTTTTTCATTAATAATGATATTGTTTTCCACCTGAGAATCTTTAGCAGAAACCATAAGATTTTTCTGGCCAGCAGTTTCAAAAATATCCAGAGTTTTCATTAACTCCTGTTCAATTATTGATACCAGATCCCTGTTTCTTAGTGCAAGAGAACCAGAATTAAGCCCAACTCTTACAGCAACATTATAATCAACCGAGGCAGAGGCGATTTCTTTTAATCCATTAATGTGAGTGTTACCAGGATTAACCCTGACCATAGAAAAACCCTGTTGAGCAGATAATACGCCTAACCGGGGGTCTTTGTGAATATCTGCTATGACCGGTAGAGAAACATTATTTTTAATTAACCTAAAAGCTTCAACTTCTTCAGCAGACTTAACTGCAACCCGTAGAATGTCTGCTCCCGCTTGTTCTATTTCAGTATACTCCTGTAAAAACTCTTTTTTATGGAGAAGGCTAACACGAGACATCGTTTCAATTAATACAGGAAAGTTACCCCCAACTATTAAATTTCCTAATTTAATGGTACGGGTAATTTTTTCTGGGATAAATATCAAAACAAACTCCTGATTTCTTTCAAAGAAAGAAGAATCAGGAATAACATTAAAATAGCGAAACCGATAAAGTTTATTAAGCCGAGGATCTTAGCTTGAGGTCTTTTCTTGAAAATCATTTCATATAAAAGAACAATGACATAACCTCCATCCAGGGCTGGTAAGGGGAAGAGATTAACCGTTGCCAGGTTTGAACTTAATAAAGCAGTGATAAAAAGTAAATATAATATCCCTGCCCCATAAGCCCTGCTCACTACCTGGGCAACCCCAACAGGCCCGATGAGGTCAAGTGACCCTTCCCCAATAACAAAGAAGAATACCGCTTTTATTATAGCTATGGATGCCGAAAAAGTTCTTATAACCCCATAGTAAAGTGAGTAAATAATAGGTGTTTTTTTAAACTCAGGGAAAATCCCGATAATTCCAACATTATTTACTTTATCCAGGTTGGGTACAACAGGTATTTCTAATCTCTGGTTATTTCTGATTATGGAAAGGGTTATTTCTATCTGAGGGTTTTTATTAATAACTGAAACCAATTCTTCCCATTTTTGTATTTGGATACCATTTACAGCAACTATTTTATCGCCTATCTTTATACCCACAGCTTCCGCTGGAAGTCCGGGAACCAAACCCCTAATAGTAGTTGTAGGTTGAGCAGGATCACCTGATATTAGTATTAAGGTAAGCAGGACTATGGCAAGAATAAGGTTCATGACTGAACCTCCAAGAACTACTTTAAGCCTGGCAAAAGGAGACCCAAAAATATAACCGCTTTCTTCTTCAAAAAGACCGGCTACTTTGACATAACCTCCAAAAGGAATGATGCCTATAGAAAACCTGGTCTCTTTATATTGAAAGTTATAAATAGAGGGGCCAAAACCAATAGAAAACCTTTCTACCTTAAAACCTTCTCTCTTAGCCATCAGAAAATGTCCGAATTCATGAATTCCTACCAGAACACCAAATACTATCAGGACAACAAGAATATTCATAGATTAAAAGAACTTTCCTCCAAAAACATAAACCATATAGAACCCCAGAAAAACAAAACAAAGGCTATCAATCCGGTCGAGGAAACCCCCATGTCCGGGAAGCAAGGAAGAAGAGTCTTTAACTCCATAAGCTCTTTTGATAAAAGATTCACTTAAATCACCCGAGGTTGCTAAAAGAGCAACTATTAAAGCCAGCGACAGTTTTAAGGCAAGATTATTGATTCCAAGGTAAGGACCTATTAAAATTGCTGAAATAATAACAATTGCTAATCCTCCTAAGAATCCTTCCCAACTCTTTTTGGGGGATATCCGGGGCATAAAAGCATGTTTTCCAAACGATTTTCCGATAAAATAAGAACCAGCATCAAAAATCCAGGTCAACATTAGTGCCAGTAAAGCCCAATGTGGATTTTTTATCTTTAACAAAAGAATGAAGGGTAAGAGAAAACCGAGATAGATAATTCCCACTAACAAACGATTGAAAACTCTTCTACCTCGTTCAGGCTCTACCAGCATAAATAAAGAAACCAGAGTAATTACTGAACTAATAGCCCAAAAAAATGGTAAGAAATGGAATTGTTGAGTTAAAAACAGGTAAAGGTTGACAGTAAACATCACCCAACCACCAAAAGCCAGAAGAATGGGGGTATCAATATTCTTCATGGTTACAATCTCCCACCAGCATAAGGTCATAATAAATACTATTAAGTAAAAAAAAGGATAAGGGTTAGAAATCCAGGTAGTGTAAAGTACTATGGGCGCTAATATTAAAGCTGTTATAGTTCTTTTAGTTAATTCGCTCAATGCACTTCCATTATTTCTTTTTCTTTAGCTCTAACCAGTTCCTCAACCATTAATATGAATTTATCGGTTGTTTTTTGTATCTTCTCCTGAATGTTATACATGAGGTCTTCAGATATCAGGTCGTCATTTTGGGCTCGTTTAATATGTTCATTCTGATCTCTTCTAATGTTGCGAATAATTACCTTGCACTCTTCTCCGTGTTTATGCATATTTTTTACTAATTCTTTCCGCCTATCTTCGGAAAGCGGAGGAAACACCAGGCGTATATTAGTACCATCATTAGATGGAGTAATGCCCAGATCAGATTTAAGGATTGCTTTCTCAACTTCTTTAAGTATATTTTTATCCCAGGGCTGAAGTAATAAAGTTCGAGCATCAGGAATACTAACCTGACATAGCTGGGTTATAGGAGTAGGGGTTTCGTAATAGATAATAGAAATTTTTTCTAAAATACGGGAATTTACACGACCTGTTCTAATGAGAGAGAGGTCTTCTTTTAGTTTAGTAATTGCTTTATTCATAAGCTTTTCCGTTTGGTCGAGAGTTTCTTTCTCCATAAATTCACCTCGCTTACTTTATGCTGGTACCTATTTTTTCTCCTAAAACTACTTTAACAATATTTCCTGGATCATCGCCATTAAAAACGATTATCTTCATTTTATGATCTCGAGATAAGGATACTGCTGTGGAATCCATAGCTCCCAATGTTTTCATCAAGACATCGTTATAGGTAATTTCATCATATTTTATAGCAAGGGTTTCCTTGTTAGGGTCAGCATCATAAATTCCATCAACCTTATTTTTGGCCATGAGTAAAGCTTCCGCTCCAATTTCTACTGCTCTTAAAGCAGCAGCTGTATCGGTAGTAAAAAAGGGATTACCTGTTCCTGCAGCAAAAATAACTACCCTTCCCTTTTCAAGATGCCTTATCGCTCTTCGTAAAATAAAAGGTTCTGCTACTTCACGCATTTCAATGGCTGATAAAACCCTGGTTTGAATGCCCTTGTTTTCAAGGACTCCCTGAAAAGCAAGAGCATTGATTACTGTAGCTAACATTCCCATGTAATCAGAAACAGATCTATTAATACCCATAGCATTGCCTTCCAGACCTCGCCAAAGATTGCCACCACCTACGATTACTCCTACTTGAACTCCCATCAATACAATTTCCTTCACCGCATCAGCATTATCAGCTACTGTTTTAAAATGGATGCCCTGAATGTCAGGTCCGGAAAAAGCTCCACCACTTAGTTTAAGTACTATCCTTTTATAAAGTGGTTTTATAGAAGAACCAGCCATTATTAGTCTTCGTTAACCTTCATACGAACAAATTTTCTTAAGGTTATATTCTCTCCGGTTTTAGTAATAACATCTTTAATTAAATCAACTATTTTTTTAGAACCATCTTTTACATAAGGCTGCTCTAAAAGACAGATATTTTTAAAGTAATCTTCCAGCTTCCCTAAAGCAATTTTTTCAATCACCTGGGCTGGTTTACCGCTTTCACGAGCCTGGGCTTCAAAAAGGGCTTTTTCTTTTTCGATTTCTTCAACAGGAACATCTTCCCTGGAAATATAAATTGGGCTCATCGCAGTAATCTGTAAAGAAATTTCTTTAGCTAAATTCTTGAATTCATCAGTACGGGCTACAAAATCAGTCTCGCAATTCAATTCTAAAATAACTCCAACTTGCCTGTCATGATGAATATAGGCTTCAATAATGCCAGATTTGGTTTCTCTGGCCATTTTTTTTAAAGCCTGGGTTAGACCTTTTTGTCTAAGCAGTTCAGCAGCTTTATCAAGATTTCCTTCTGTTTCTATTAAAGCTTTTTTACAATCTAAAAAACCTGCTCCAGTAATATCTCTCAATTGTTTTACCATTTCTGCATCCAGAATCATAACAAGTAATCCTCCTTTAAGAATGGTAGGTCTCCTTCTTCACCATAAAAGGAGGCATCTTTCAAAATCGTAATTTCTTCTAAGAATTCTTCTTCTACTGTATCTTCAGATGGTTCCAG
>QLUP01000003.1 GCA_018725485.1 Candidatus Lithacetigena glycinireducens
TTTTTTCATTTCCTCTGCTGGTTATATGGTAACAAGCATTCTCATACTCAATTCTTAATGGTCGGGTCATGATTAATATAAACATATTATTCAAGTTGTGTCAAGAATGAAGACCTGACCCTAAAAATAAAAATGCCAAACTGGTTGACTAAATAGCCCCAAAGCAGGTAAAATTAATTACCCTTTAAAAAGGAGGTTTTTTATGAGGATAAAGATTGCTTTACTGGTTATTTTAATCTCTGCTGTAGCTTCTTTATCAGCAGTTGGTATGAATGGCTTGCTGGTAGCCCAAACTACGCCACCGGGGTCCAGTAGAGACCCCATTGTAACTAAATCCTATGTGGATGGTAAATTTGATGAGTTAATGAAAGAAATTAACCTTCTAAAAACCCAGAATAAAGTTATACGGGAAGAAGTTGCTAACCTGAAAAAACAAATAGCTACCCTCACAGCTAAACCGACAACTCCCACTCAAACTGGAGTAGTTACTTCCACTTCTTTAAATATGAGAACAGGACCGGGTACTAACTTCGCTATAATCAGAACTCTAACCCTGGGAACAGAGTTTACAGTCATTAAAAAAGAGGGAGCTTGGCTTCAAATAAGGCTTAAGGATGGTAAAAAGGGATGGGTTCATTCCGGTTTCGTAAAACTATCACCCTAACCCTTTTCATTGCAATTTTCTTTACTATATCCATATCTCAGGCGAATGCCAATCCGGATATCAAGATAGGATTAGCTATAAGGCAGACTTCAGCAAATCTTTCCATAAATAAAGGCATTTATTTTCTGGAAATCCTGATGAGTCAGGAGAACGCTCTTCTCCAAGAACTTGACAGATTGACAATTCAAATCAGCAACAGGAATGAGTCAACTTTTTCCGTGGTAGTTGGTCCTTTTACCCGTTTAGGTCTTTTCCCTTATGAAAATGAGGAGGGAGCTCTTAAAGCTCTTATTAAAATAAGAAATTTAGGTTACCAGGGTAATATCATTGCTTTTACTTCTATACCCACCTATGTTATTGAGATTGGTAGGTTTCAGGATATCCTGGAAGCAGAAATTTTCCGTCTTCAACTGGAAACGCATTTTCCGGGTGCAGTAATTCTTCCTACCTTGAAGAAAGGCATGTTAATAAAACATCCTGAATTTGAAATTTTCTACCCGACCTTTGACAGCGCCCCTCTATCAAAAATCATAAATATTAAACCTTTTGGTTCCGGGCTCCTTAATTATGGTACCAGGACCTATAGAGGCAGTTTCGGAATATTCTGGTCCCCTTCGCAGGAAGATTTCCAGGTAATTAATAAGCTACCTATGGAAGATTACTTATTGGGAGTAGTTCCTTCGGAAATGCCTGATTCTTTTAATATTGAAGCTTTGAAAGCCCAGGCAATAGCAGCCAGAACCTACGCCCTAAGAAATTTTGGTAGATTCCGAAAAGAAGGCTATGATTTATGTGCTACCGCTAACAGCCAGGTATATGGAGGGGTTACAGCTGAAAAACCTAACTCTACCCGAGCTTTAAAAGACACTTATGGAATGGTATTGCATTATAATGGAGATTTAGCCAGAGCCTATTATCATTCCACCTCAGGGGGAAGAACAGAAAATATTGAAAATGTTTGGGGTGGTTCTCCCATTCCCTATTTAGTAGCTGTTGATAGTCCTTATGAAACCGCATCTCCCCACTTTAAATGGGTTAAAAACCTAACCTTATCACAAACAACCGATATGCTTAACCAGCTTTTAATGAAGAGAGGAATCCCATCGGTAGGCAGTATAAGAGACATCCAGGTATTAAAACGCGGACGATCTCCCAGAATTCTTAATGCCCGAATTATTGGTGATAGGGGTAAGGTAGAGGTAAGCGGGAATTTCTTAAAATCTGCTCTTAGACTTAAAGAGAGCTGGGCTTATTTTGAGTTTGATGGAGGTCCTGGTAGAAAGGTTTTTACCATTAACGGTTCAAACAGGGTCGTAGAATCCCGACTGGGAGATTTACTTGATTTTTCAGCCATAGGAAACACCCAGAACATCATTATCAAAGGCCGGGAATCCCAGGTAAATATCCCCGCCAGGTGGCAAAATGTGACAGTTTCCGGTAGGGGTTGGGGACACGGAGTTGGTATGTCACAGTGGGGTGCGCAGGGCCTGGCTCAAAATGGTTGGAATTTTGAAAGAATCCTGCAAAATTTCTACCCTGGTACTGTAGTTACTAAGATATATTAACAAAAAAGGAGGCTTTTTAAGACCTCCTTTTCCATTTAAAGATTCTTTTATGTTTAATTAAAACTCAGTCACACCGGTGAACCTAAACCCTTTAATCTTGAGTGCTGGTACTAACGAAGCTCCGAACCATAAGGGAATCAGGCTTCTATTTTTTCCAACCATCTCCACTTTTTCCAGGGCTTCAAAATACGATTGAGTAAACCTGAGATTTTTTATCGGCTTTACAATCCTGCCATTTTCTATCAAGAAAGTCCCATCTCGGGTCATTCCCGTAATGACCGCTCTTACCGGGTCAATAGGATTAGTGTAGTGGAAGCGATTTACAAATATTCCTTTTTCCACTGACTTAATCATTTCTTCCAGACTATAGTCACCAGCGTCCATAAACAGGTTGAAAGGTAGTGCCCCATAGTAAGCAAAGGTGGCGGGTAAGTTGTGCCCGGTAGGTTCAACACCAGCTTTTTTCGCTGTGAAGGAGTCATAAACCAGGCCTTTAGCTATTCCTTTTTCTATCAGGGAGATTTTTCTCTTGGCTAAACCTTCAAAATCGAAAGGAATAGGCATACCCAAATGGTCCTGATTGTCATCATATATAGTAACCAGAGGCGAGGCAACCAGTTGCCCCATTTTCATTTTTATGTAGGACCGTCCTTCTTCAGCAGCTTTACCGTTAAAACTTAGAAAGGATAACATCTGCAATATGTCTGCTGTAGCGTAAGGCTTGATTATTACATCGTACTCGCCTGCTTCAATAGATTGGGGATTTAAAGTTTCCAGACAGGTAGTTATAGCCTCGTCAGAAACTGTTAAAACCTCAAGTTTGTCTATTCCTGCATTTACTGCTTCGCCATACCCACTTCCGCCATCTTGAAGACAAATAATCCTGAACTCAGATTTGGTAAAAGGAAAATATGCTTTCAACCCCTTAGTATTTAAAATACACATTTCAGAAATTTCAGTGGTGAGTGCTCCATAAGATTCAACATTGCGGGCTTTAGCATCCTGAACCACCCTCCTGACAATTACAGCCCTATCTTCTGGTGAAGCTTTAAGGGTGGACTCGGACACTGCATTAACAGTATCGTATACTTGTGATTCAGACAGGTCGGGTAGGTCAGGGTTTACAGGCATTAACTGAGCAATCATCCTGGCATTTAACAATGCTTTTTCAATTCCCAGGTTAGATGTGTCGTTGGTAGAAGCAATACCCATTTTTTGGTCTTCAATGTAAGATAAGGTTAATTCTGTATTGTTTTCTGAAACATTCTGATGTATTTCCCCCTTAGCAAAACGGGTAAGATTAGAAACAGTAGATAAAATAGTTACTTTCAAATCAGCTTTACCAGCTAATTCTAAAGCTTTTGAACCTATTTCCAATAATTTCCTTTCACCAATCATTTAGCCACCCCCATTCGTACCTTCCTGAACCTTGCGGGAACTGTGCCATGACCAACTCTGGCGGTTTGGGTAGGTTCTCCCTTGCCACAATTTGGTAAACCCCAAATCCTGAAATAATCTGCATTGCACAAAGCATCCATACTTCTCCAGAACTCATAAGTAATACCGGTATAGGTAGGATTTTTGTATATTTTTCCCAGTTTTCCATCTTTTATTTCATAGGCAATTTCGCAACCAAACTGGAAATTTAATCGTTTATCATCTATGGACCAGGATTTGTTAGTTAACATATAAAAACCATGGTCAACTTCACCGATAAGTTCTTCCAGGGTTTTATCTCCTGGTTCAATGTTTATATTGGTCATCCTGATTATGGGAAGCCTATTCCAACCATCAGCTCTCATAGTAGCATTACTATTTTGCTTTAAAAGCATAGCTGTTTCCCTGGAAGTAAGGTAACCAACAAACTGTCCTGCTTTTACCAGATAGGTCTTCCGGGCTTTAACTCCCTCATCATCGTAAGCATAGCTCCCCAATCCATAAGGCTCAGTAGCATCCTGGTACAGGTTTACCAGGGACGACCCATATTGAAAATTATTCAATTTATCTGGGGTTAAAAAACTTGTACCAGCATAACTTGCTTCACTTCCCAGAACCCGGTCTAATTCAGTTGGGTGACCACAGGATTCATGGATTTGCAAGGTCATCTGAGTACCATCCAGAATAAGGGTGGATACTACTGCAGGTACCGGAGGTGCATAAAGAAGTTGAGTGGCTTCTTCTCCGACTCGAGCAGCATTTTCGGATAATTTTAACCCTTTTACAAACTCCCAGCCGGCTTTTCGATAGTCTCCACCAAAGGAACTGGGATAGCTTCTTTTTTGCACTTCTCCATTTTTAATGGCCAGGGCTGTAACTCCCGCACCACTTTCAATAAATGATTGTTCAATATATGATCCCTCGGAAGAAGCAAATGTTTTGTCTTCCTTGAAAAACTCCAAAGATACCTCTCCAATCTTGATATCATCAGAAGTGTGAAGTAATTTTTCTGCTTCCATCAGCAGCATAACTTTTTCGTTGAACGGTACTTTGAAGGGGTCTATCTCATAATTTGCTACCCATCTATCATTTATAACTTCGGTGGGAGCCAAAATTGTCTTCCTATCTTTTACCATCTTGGAAGCACGAGCAATATTGAAGGCTTCTTCAGCCGTTTTTTTAAAGCCATCACTTCCAAATTGAGATGATGAGCTAAAACCCCAGGCTCCTTTATACAAAACCCTTATGCCGTAGCCATAATCAACAATAGAAGAAGCTGTTTCAACTCTTTGATTCTTTACTTTTATGCTTTCAATCTCTCTACGGACAATCCTCACATCCACATAATCTACCCCAGGAAGAGATAGATATCCGAGAATTTCTTTTGTTTCACTCTTCATTTCATTTACTTACCCCTTTTTACCATAGCATCCTCAAGCAAAATAAATAGCAGATTTAATATAACGCCAACGACAGTAGCCAGAGCCAGAATGGAAACTTTAAATCCACCACGGAAAACCCCCCCTACTTCTCTCTGACCAAACACTAAGATATCGCCTGGTATTAATCCCAAGCCGAGGATTATAACGGGGATTAACAGGTTTTTAGCCTGGGAAAAATCTACATCACCAGTTACCATAATTTTAAAACCGAGAACAATAATCAAGCCAACAGCAACCATCAACAAGCTATTCATAACAGAAATTGGCATGGCTCCAACCAGGGCTTCCAGTTTTCCAGAAAAAGCTAATAAAATAATTAATCCAGCAGCTATTAAAATGGGTAAAGGCTTTTTCTCGTCTAAAAGCGCCATTGACCCTGTTATCTGGCCATAAGGTGTTACTGGGGGAGAACCTACCAACCCAACTACCAGGTTAGCCATACCATTCGCCAGTAATGTGTTGCTAAGCCCCGGTTCAATGAAAACATCTTTTTCTACTACCTGGCTAACAGCAAAAACCTGTCCGATATGGTCAATCATAGCTGCAATAGCTCCGGGTAATATCCACCAGAAAGCGCGAAGTTGAAAAGTTGGGTAGACAAATTCAGGGGCAGAAAACAGTGAGGCATTAGCAACCCTGGTAAGGTCTATATTACCTCTAAGTATACCTGCAATTACACCTACTACAACCCCTAATACTAAAGAGTAAGGCCTGGTTTCTTTCCTGCAACTTAAAACTACAATGGATAGAATGGTTATCAAAGATAAGGTCAAATCGGTTGATACATTTGCAGAAATGTGGGGCAACAAAGTAAGCCCTACTAATACGATTATTGGACCTACCACCACCGGGGGAAAATACCTGGGAATCCGGTAAAGACCGACCAACTTAATTAAAAAGCTCATTACAAAGTAAGCAATAGCAGAAACCATAACTGCAAAAGCTACACCACCGGTGGGTAATTCTATCCGGATAGAGCTGATAAGGGCAATATAAGCAAAAGAAACCCCCATAAAGAATGGTGCCTTGCCTCTCCCTACAAAAAACATAATAAAAGTAGCTACTCCTGCACCCAGTAGCGCCAGGTTTGTCGGGATACCCATAGCTTCAGATATAAGAGCTATACCACTGTACGCAACAATAAGAAGCTGTAAAGCAACAAAAATTGATTTAATTTTCATACTCGTACCTCCAGTATTTTATTTTTAAAAAAATGAAACTATTCAAGGTATGGCTTTACTTCTACTTCTTCTCCTTCTTTTAAACCTAAGGGACGAGCTGATTTATCGGCAATTACCAGAGCTTTTCTTAAACCTGTTTTAAGTTCAGCAATGAATATAGTTCCTCTGATGACCACTCTCCCGGTGAATAAATTGTTTTCAACCCAATTATTCACTATGTTTTTATCTATTTGCACCATATCTTTTGAAATAGAGAAACTCTTCACCACTGTTAACTTAATTCCTGAAACCTCTGTGGTAGGAATAGAAACTGCCTTTTTAACAGGAGGAGGAGTACCAGGCTTTACTATTCCGGCTCTTATCAGGTGACTTAGGGCTTCGAGCTCCTTGATGCCAACCTTGCTTTCTTCATCTAAAATAGCTTTCATTTTAACCCGGGTAGCTACCAGTAATAACATTTTTAATTCAAGGCTACTGAGAACTATTTCCGAGTAATCACTTTCCACAACTAAATCAGTATCCAAAGGCGGAAGGGAATCCTTTATTTCATTCCAGATGTCGCCTAACACTGATAGATACATAGATAGCTCTTCGTGAGACTTGTTTATAGTTTTATTGGAGGTTATTTTATTAGGGTTAAAAACGAAAGGTCCACTTTTTAAAGTTAATAACCTTTCCAGGATTTTTTCACCCTCATTTTCTCCATGCTCTGCATGAACAATCCCTTTTTCGTCAAAATAAATACTCCATTCGTCTCCAGGATAAGGGTGAAACACCAATGAACCCTTTTTCTTGGAGATTAAAACCAGGTTAATGAGATCGTTAAGCGAAAAATCCTTTAAATCACCTTCTAATGCCACCTATGCCATCACTCTCCTTTCTTTTTGATTCTGGGTAATTCCAGATACTTCAATGATACCTTTTTACAACAAGTTTTTTCTGTTCATATAAATTATGAAATTATATCAGATAAACCGTTTTACTACTTCAAGATCTTCAACCTTATCTACATCCATACCAATTTCAGGATAGGGACAGAGTAACCCTCTCACTGGACCCTTAACCAAACGATAGGCTTTTCTCTCTATGTATTTAACGCTTAGTAATCCCCATAGATAAAGCGCAACTATATCGTATCCCACCAACATAGCAATTTTTAGGGGATTTTTACGATAGTCGGTTGCTTTTTTAATTAATTGTTTTATTTCCCCGAGAAGGTTTCTCTCAACCAGAGCAATATTTCCCAGGGTCACCAGACCATCTTTCAAGCGGACATAGGTTCTTTTTGCCCCGGGATATGTTTTATCAATAATTTCTTTGGTTATATAGGGCATGACTACTCTGGCGCCACTTCTTAGACCTTCATCTATAAACCACTGAATATGGTCTTTTTTAACCAGAGGAATATCTGCGCTGCAGATTAAAATATAATCTGACGATGTTTTCTCAAAACCCTTTAAAAGGTTATCTGCTATACTCGAATTACTATCAACCCAAAGGTGGTAATCATTTTCAACCTCTTCAGCGACTTCTTTGTCGGCTACCAGCACAACTTTACCTATATTATTTACGCATTTTAATTCCTGTAAAACGTACCAAACCATCGGTTGAGAATTAATAAGTAAAAGAGATTTACATTTGGCTTTTTCTGGCAAAAAACTTTTACCTCCAGCTAAGACTATTGTATCTATCATGAAAAAACTCCCTTTAACCTTCTGTAGGTGTCATCCAAGGCTTCACCTAATATTTTTATATCAGAAATAACCGGCATAAAGTTGGTATCACCTTCCCAGCGGGGAACTATATGAAAATGGATATGGTTTTCAATTCCTGCCCCTGCTGCTTTTCCAATATTAACCCCAAGATTAAAACCTTGAGGATTTAAAACGGTTTTCAGATTATCCATGCTCAAAGAAACTGTTTTCATAATATCAACCATTTCTCCTTCCTGTAAACTACCTATACTATTAAGATGCTCGTAAGGAACAACCATAAGGTGACCGATATTATAAGGGTACCTATTTAACATAACAAAACAGTGTTTACTACGCAGGAGAACAAGATTTTGTACATCATTTTCAGAATTGGCAATCGCGCAAAGAATACATCCATTTTCTTTTTCCTGTTGAAGGTAGATTATCCTCCAGGGTCTGAACATTATTTCATCAAACAACCTGAACCTCCAGTGTTAATATATATTATTAATAAATTATAAAGGTTTTTATGAATCTGGTAAAATATTAAATAAAAAACGAGTTAAAGGAAGGATAACAAAAATGCATCCCCAAAGAGCAGCTTTAGCTAAAGAAAATACGCGGCAAACCGTCCTCTTAAAAAGCGGATTTTATCTTATTTTAATAACTTATCTGACCCTGGTTATCAGATTAAACCTGGTGGCTAAGGTTAAGGAATTGAGCTTGTTGAAAAACACCGATTGGTGGTCTGTTGGTTTGTTTACTTTATTTATACTATTGCCCTTGCTACCCCTAAAACTATTTTTTGATTGGTCTTTACTATATTACATTCCTAAAAAATTTGGCCTGATTAAATATAATCTATTCCATTTCTTAAAAAAATCAGCTCAATCGCTGCTAATCATTTACCTGTCGCTCACTCTTTATTCCTACCTGTATTATTACACCATTTCCTTAAAGCTTCCAGGTTTTTTACCCGCCTCTTTATCTATTCTAATTACCCCTATAATCATAGCAGTGGCGATTTTTGGTTTAATATTTATATGTTCACCCTTAATACCTAAATTCCTGAAACTTAAACTCCTGGAAGAAAGCGTTTCCAAAAGATTTAATAAATTACTCAATAAATACCAATTTAAATCTTCGCAATTAGCTACCCTTAAAGATAGTGATAAAGCAAACACCATGTCAGCTTTTTTCACAGGTTTTGGACCCTACAAAACCATTGTATTTTCTGAAAATCTATTAAAGAAGGCTACTCAGGAGGAACTGGAAGCAGTGGCTATGCATGAAGTTGGACATTACCGTTACGGTCATTTCCTGAAAGGCTTAACCCTGTTTGCTTCTTTAGTTTTTTTCTATACCTACATAGGAATATCTCTACTTAAAAGGTTTGGCCCTTCCTTAAATTCGGGAGCTTTACCTGACCTGGCAAACTTTCCCGTTCTGTTTTTGTTCCTTTTAATCATAAACCTTGCAGGCTGGCCGCTATATCTTAGTATCAAAAGAGAGTGGGAGTATAATGTGGACAGATTTGCTTTAAAGGTTACTAATAATCCTCGTTCTTTTATTTCTATCATGGAAAAGTTTATGGAGAATAATTTGAAAGATCCCAACCCTCATTATCTAATCAAGGTATTATTTTTTACGCATCCACCTATCACTGATAGAATAAATCTTGCTAAAAAATTCAGAAAACGATAAAATGAAAGGTTATTAATTATTTGGAGGTATCCAGGTTGGCAAATATTAAATCCGCGATAAAAAGGATTAAAACTACTGAAAAGGAAACTAATATAAATAAGGCTCTAAAAACTCAGATTAAGACTATTACCAAAAAATGCCGCCAAACTATTGATTCGGGTAACCCTGACTTATCAAAAGAGATGGTAAGAATAGCTCAAAAAACTATTGATAAAGCATGTAAAAAAGGCTTATTGCACAAAAATACAGCTTCCCGGAAGAAAAGTAGTTTGATGAAAAGCCTTAAAGTTTATTCTTTATAATATTCAGGGGAGGGTTCAAGGATTTTCCTTATTCTTTCAATAGAAACACCCTCCCCTGAATTATTTATAACCAGAAGGACTGATTCCCAGATAAGAGGACTTTTGGTTTCCACTTCAAACCTTTCAGGAACCTGAGTTAAGAACCTTCTTATAATGCTCTCTTTTTTCATTCCGATAACAGAATCTAGGGGTCCAATCATCCCTACATCACTGATAAAAAGGGTACTGCCTACCAATAACCTTTCATCGGCAGTTTGGACATGGGTGTGTGTGCCTATTACAGCGGAAGCTGTTCCGGATAAATAATGGGCTAAAGCTACTTTTTCTGAAGTTGCTTCAGCGTGAAAGTCTATTATCAGTACAGGAGATTCTTTCTTCATAGCGAGGGAGTACTCTTTACCAACGCGAAACGGACAGTCAATGGCAGGCATAAAAACTCTACCTTGCAGGTTTAAAACTCCTATTTTCAATTCGTCTTTTTCCCAAAAGAGGTAACCCTTTCCTGGAGCTAAAGGAGGATAATTTTGTGGTCTGATCAAGAAAGGTTCATTATTAAAACAATTGATACCCTCTTTTTTATCAAATCCATGGTTGCCTGAGGTAACTACGTCCACTCCAGATTCAAATAAATCACTGATAGTATCAGGAGTCAACCCCATTCCACCGGCAAGGTTTTCTCCGTTGGCAACAACCATATCTACGGAGTATTCTTCGCGGAAAAGAGGTAAATATCTCTTTACAGAACTTCTTCCTGGTGAACCGATTATATCACCTAAAAATAATATCCTTATTAAGCTCATTTTTTACTTAGCGTAGTCAACCACCCGAGTTTCTCTGATTACAGTAACTTTTATAAGACCTGGATAGGTTACTTCCTTTTCAATTCTTTGAGCAATATCATGCGCTACTTTAGCTGCTTGATTATCGGTAATTTTATCAGGTTTAACAATTACCCTTACCTCTCTGCCAGCCTGAACAGCAAAAGCTTTTTCTACACCCTGAATTGAATCAGCAATTTTTTCCAGAGACTCCAGCCTCTTTACATAAACTTCCAGATTTTCTCTCCTGGCGCCAGGCCTACTCGCAGAAATGGTATCGGAGACCTGAACAATAATAGGGTAAATAGTCTTCATCTCTTCATCTTCATGATGAGCAGCTACTGCATGAATTACATCAGGATTCTCTCCATACCTTTCTAACAGCTTAGCTCCCAATAAAGCATGGGTACCTTCCTCTTCGTGGTCAATTGCTTTACCCAGGTCGTGAAGAAGCCCTGCTCTTCGGGCAATATTGACATCTAATTTCAATTCAGTAGCCAGGGCTGCTGAAAGCTGGGCAACCTCAATAGAGTGCTGTAAAACATTCTGTCCATAGCTTGTTCGAAAAAATAATCTACCTAAAGTTTTAACTAATTCAGGTTTTATTCCCCGAGTACCAGTTTGCAAGACAGCTTTTTCACCCTCCACTTTAATTTTCTCGTCAACTTCTTTTTTGGCTTTTTCAATCATTTCTTCAATTCTACCAGGGTGGATTCTTCCATCACTTATCAGTCTTTCCAGAGAAATGCGGGCTATTTCTCTCCTTATTGGGTCAAAAGAAGACAGCACCACAGCTTCAGGTGTATCATCAATAATCAAATCGACTCCTGTAAGAGTTTCAAATGCCCTAATGTTTCTTCCTTCCCTTCCAATAAGTCTGCCTTTAATTTCATCGTTAGGTAAAGAAACCGTAGTTACCGTGGTTTCAGCGGTATGGTCAAGAGCACATCTCTGGATAGCTGTAGCCAGAATATACTGAGCTTTAGTTTTTGATTCTTCTTCAATAATTTTAGTGGCTTCCTTAACCTTTATTCCAATTTCCTCGGTAAGGTCATTCTCAATTTTAGTTAATAACAGGGATTTGGCTTCAGCTTCTGAAAGATTGCTCAGTTTATACAAAATACCTTTCTCTTTTTCTAAAGAGTCCTTTAAGTCTCTTTCCAGACGGTTTAAATATGTTTCTCTATCCTGAATTGATCTTTCTTTTCTTTCAATATTTTCAATTCTTTTATCAACTGACTCTTCTTTCTGAATTACTCTCCGCTCCAATTTTGAAAGTTCAACTTTCTTCTCTTTTATTTCAGCTTCTACTTCGCTCTTTTTCTCTCGAATTTCTTCCTTTGCTTCTAAAAGCAGTTCCCTTTTCTTTTCCAGAGCTTCTTTGTAATATGCTTCAAGAAATAAGCGCTTCTTCTCCTCTTCCTTTTTGCGGGAAATAGCCAGTAAAAAATAGGTCAACCCCGCAAAAAAAGCAACTCCTCCTATAAAACCGTAAATAATCATTTCCATCATATGTCACCTTTATCTTTTTCATATTCTTTAATCAAGCCACGGATAGTTTCCTGAGAAAACCCTTTTCTCATAAGAAATGAATAAATTCTCTGTTTTTGTTTGGCTTGATCTATATTGCTTTTTGTTAATTTCCTGCATATTTTTTTAAAAACATCATTTGCCAGCGAAGCCTCTTCTTCCTCAGAATAAAGTGACTCAGCCAATTTTATTGATTCAATATCGTATTCTTCTCTTTTTAAATTGTATAAAAACGCTTTCCTGCCAGAATTGCAATTTGCTTTAAGTTTTTCCCATACTCTAACAATTTGCTTCTTTTCGTCTAAATAACCCTTTTCAACAAGTTCGCTGGTTACCCTCTCTGCTAAAGTAGGCTCAAAACCTTTACCCATTAGTTTCCGCAGGAGCAATTTTTTGGGATAATCCTTAAAACTAATAAGACGAAGGGCGTATTTCATCCCTTCTTCGTAGGTAATAGGCATTATAATTTATATTCTACTTTTCTCCTGTATTTTCTTTATCTTTAACCGTAACTAACTTACTTTTATTGTTAAAAAAAGTATCTTGAATTATTTTTTCCAATTGGATAAAAGCTTCGGGGTGTTCTTCAAGATAAATTTTAGCATTCTCTTTACCCTGTCCTAGCCGTAAATCTCCCCAATAAAACCAGCTTCCGCTCTTGGAAACAACTTCAGCCTGCACTCCCAGGTCAATAAGAGAGGCTGTTTTGGATACACCTTTACCATAAATAAGTTCAAACTCTGCTTGCCTGAATGGTGGAGATAGCTTATTCTTAACTATCCTTACCTTAACAACAGACCCAATGGTGTCAGTTCCCTGTTTAACTACGTCAATTTTCCTGATATCAACCCGTTGAGAAGCGTAAAATTTTAAAGCCCGTCCACCGGGAGTAGTTTCAGGTGGTCCTGCCTGAAAACCTGTAGAAATCTTCTCTCTCAGTTGGTTAAGGAAAATTACGCAGGTTCGTGATTTATTAATTGACCCTACCAACCTTCGCAAAGATTGAGACATCAAACGAGCTTGCAAACCCATAAAGGAGTCTCCAAAATCTCCTTCTAACTCTGCCTTAGGAACGAGGGCTGCTACTGTATCAATGACTACCAGGTCAACTGCCTGGCTCCTTACCAGTATCTCAGCTATCTCCAGTGCCTGTTCTCCATAGTCAGGTTGAGAAATCAAAAGATTCCTGACATCAACCCCCAGGGTTTGCGCATAGGACAGGTCCAGGGCATGTTCAGTATCGATAAAAGCAACTGTTCCTCCCAGTTTTTGTGCTTCACTGACAGCATGTAAGGCGACAGTAGTTTTGCCCCCTCCTTCAGGGCCGAAAATCTCTACCATTCTTCCACGGGGAAATCCGCCAATTCCCAGAGCTATATCCAGAGGTAGAATTCCTGAAGGAATCACCTCAACATTGGCGACCTCGGCTGAGCCCAATTTCATAATTGAACCCTTCCCATGTATTTTTTCAATCATTGCAAAAGCTTGTTCTAAAGCTTTATCCTTCTCTATAGACATATTTATTTCGCCTACCTTTTTACAAATTTATGAGAGGGTACTCTCTTAAAACAGTATACACTGCCCCGGCCGGTTTTAAAACACTCTGGTAAAGATTTACCTGCTTTATTTCCAATAATTCATTCAGAGGTTTAATAGCGGGCATTTTACAGTTTCCATATTTTCTGGCTAACCTTCCAATAGTAAGGTGGGGAGTATAGGGTCTATCATCAAAATCAACCTGTTGGTCTCTCAAACCACCAGAGATGTCCTGATAAACCTTTTTTAGATAGCCTCTGTCATCAAGGTTGAAAAAAATTATCCGAGGCTTCCTGGTATTAGGAAAAGCGCCAGCGCTGGTTATTCTGGCAATATTGGAGGGGTAGTTTGTTAATTTTTCCTGCATTATTCTGTGAATTAATTCTACTTCATCTATCTTTCTTTCCCCAAAAAAATGTAAAGTTATGTGGATATTTTGGGGTGAAACCCAGCGAAAATCAGTGTTATTAGCAGATAACTCCTGCAAAAGCGAATTAAGCTGGTAAGATCCTTGTCCAGTTAGGGGAATACCCGAGAATATTCTCAAACCAGTTTGCCCTTCAAGTCAACACCTTCATGCCCTATGATTTTTACCTTAACAAATTCACCTATGGTTACTTTTTTTCTCTTATTCTGGATATAAACCCTCGAATCAATTTCCGGTGCATCGTACTGCAACCTTCCACAAACAATACCCCGGTTACTTTCAACCAGGAGTTCTCTAATACTCCCAACTCGACTTTTATTGTATTCTTCTAATATTGAAGCTTGTAGTTCCCGAGATTCTCTTAATCTTCGAGAAACCGTCCGGGAAGGCAATCTACCTGCAAAAGAAAAAGCATGGGTATTTTCCTCAGGGTAATATGGGAAAAAACCTGCTTTGGGTATGCGCATATCAGAAAGCGAATGGAGAAGATGGCTGAAATGTTTTCTACTCTCTCCGGGGAAACCTATAATAAATGAGCTTCTTAGAGCTACTTCAGGTATAGCCTTCCTTATTTTCTCAAGTAAATTTACAATAAACTTATACCGATATGGTCTTCCCATAAGTTTTAATATATCATCATGAGTATGCTGAAGAGGTAAATCAATATATTTAACCACTTTTTCTAAATCTGCCAGGGTGTCTATCAACTCATCATTAATTCGCAGTGGATTTAAATACATCAAGCGAATCCAGAAGGAGCCTGGCAGTTCATTGAGTTTTTTAAGTAAATGCACAAGAGAGTATTGACCGTTAAGGTCTTTTCCATAAAACCCTGAATCCTGGGAAACCAATACCAGCTCCTTGATGCCCCTGGTAAGTAGATTTTCAGCCTCGGAAACAATATCGTCTAAGGGTCGGCTCCTGAATTGGCCTTTAATATTAGGGATAGTGCAATAGGAACATTTAACATCACATCCCTCAGAAAGCTTGATATAAGCATAGGGAAAGGTAGAAATTGTTTGTCTATCATCGCTGGTAGCTAGCAGACCTGGAGGTCCCAATAAAGTTTCCCACTTATTTTCCTTAAGAAACTGGGGTATCTGAGGTAGCAGTGAAGAACTAACTGCCATATCTACTCCTTCATAATTATGCCAGCTCCTGGTAGAAAACCTATCGACCAGACAACCAGCCAGAATCAGTTTGAAACCAGATTTTTCCTTCAGCTTTGATAATCTATGAATTTCCTCCAGGGATTCATCTACAGCAGGCTTGATAAACGAACAGGTATTAATAACTACTGTATCCGCTTTATCTGGATGTGAGACTATTTCATCTCCCTTTTTTACCAGGTGCGAGGCTAAAACTTCCGAATCAACCCTGTTTTTGGGACAGCCAAGTGAAACCAGGTAATACTTCATCAATCAGGAGGGTAAAAGACGAGGTCTCTTATTACTTCACCATCTCTACCGATAGGAGGTTGCTCTACACCATTAGCTATTATTTTTAGAGCTCCAGCATTACCTACCCAGAGACGGACCTCTTTTTCCCCTTTAAATTCAATTTCTTCACCCGCAAAAAGAGTTCTCCTGAAAATAGGGACCTCATCTCCATCAATATTTACCTGAAGCCAGCACTTATCCTTGATAACCAACAGTTTAACTGTAACCACTTTTACTATGGGTTGTACGGGAGGTTTATCAACTAGCTTGGTTTCTGCAGGTTTTTCTATTTCTGTTTGAGGTGGTTGGTTGCCATTTATCGGCTTGGAGTTGTTACCTTTCCACAGTACGAAAACCGAAATAAGCGCAATTATGACAATAGAAACTATAATATAAACAAGAGGTATTTTAATTTTTTCCTTTCTTATTTCTTCGGGATAGGGTTTTTCGGGTATTCTTATTTGCTGGTTATCTTCGCTTTCTAAACCTAAATAGCGAGCATAAGTTGTAGAAAACAATTGGTAAAAACATAAATTATCGAAATATTCAACATCCCCGGTTTCGATAGCTTCTAACTTATCCAGCGATATCTTTAAGTCGCTGGATACCTGTTCGAGCCCCCGATTAAGGGATATTCTTAGCTCTCTAAGTTTCTGCCCTGCTTCTTGGTGGTTCATAATTCTTTTCACCATTAAATAATAATACTACCACATAGGGTTTTCTCATCAATCGGTCAAAAAAGAATTGCGAAATCATTTTTTCCCATTCTCTCTTGCTGGGTATCCTACTGGCAACAATATCTTTTATATAATTTTTTAAATCAGCTAATATTTCTTCAGAACTTTTTTCGTATAATAAGCCTAAGGCTTTAACCTCGGGATCTTTAAGCAGCTCGTTTCCCCTATCAGAAAGGCGAATCCCTACCACCACCACACCTTCTCTCGCCAGTATGGATCTTTCATGGAGAACTACTTCCTTTAAATCTCCTACTCCAAGTCCATCAACATAAATATTATCGAGAGATAAGTTTGCTACTACCCTGATTTTCCCATCTATAATTTCCAGCTTATCTCCGCTTCTTAATAGCAATATTCTTTGGGGATGAATTAACATTTCTTCTGCTAAGCGAGCGTGAGAAACGAGATGTCTTTCCTCCCCATGCACAGGCATAAAGTATTTTGGCTTTACCAGGCTTAATAAAAGTTTTAACTCTTCTTGCTTGGCATGTCCAGAAGTATGAACTCCTAAAGCTTCTGAATGAAACACTTCCACGCCCTGCCACATCAGGGTGTTTATGATGCTATTTACCGACCTTTCATTGCCTGGAATTGGGTCAGCCGAAATAATTACGAAATCACCTTTTTCTAATTGTAGCTTTTTATATTCCCTGCTTGCTATTCTTCTTAGTACCGACATTGGTTCACCCTGGCTTCCTGTTGTCAAAACAACCACTTTATTGCGAGGGTGCCTTGAAACTCCTTCCATGCTAATAAAAACATCATTTACACTTTTCAAATAACCTAATTTGCGTGCAGTTTCAATAGTTATGTGCATAGCTCTGCCATCCACAGCAACTTTTCTCCCATTTTTACGAGCATACTCAGCTACCTGGTTAACCCTGTGGACATTAGAGGCAAAGGTTGTAACCACGACTAATCCCTTACAGGTAGAAAAAATGCTATCCAGGTTTTTCCCCACGATTTTCTCGCTCTTTACCTGTCCGGGTTCGTCAGCATTGGTACTATCAGACATAAAAAAATTAACCCCTCTCTTGCCCCATTCGGTAAAGCGGGCCAGGTCAGTGTATTGTCCATCAACAGGGGTGTTGTCAATTTTAAAATCACCCGAATGGACTATCAACCCATGGGAAGTGTTCAAAGCATAGCCTACACCATCAGGTATACTATGGCTGACCTGGGCAAACTCAAAATGAAATGGTCCTATGTTCAGGTTTTCTTCAGGTTTAAGGTAAATCAAGTCTGCGTCAATACCCTGCTCTTTTAATCTATGTTCTGCCAGCCCAAGTGTTAAAGGTGTGCCATAGATAGGAGCTTTTACCTCTCGTAAAAGATAAGCCAGAGCACCTACATGGTCTTCATGGCTATGGGTTAAAATTACCGCTAATACCTTTTTGTTTTTCAGATAAGAAAAATCGGGAATTAGATAATCTACCCCCCAATCACCTTCACCTGGAAATTTTAACCCGGCATCTACAACTACAATCTGGTTTTCATATTCCCAGATTGTGGAGTTTCTACCTATTTCCCCCAAACCCCCCAGGGGTATCATCAAAAGTTTTTTCATCTATCGGTATTTTGTAAAAACCTCAACATCTTAATCTTCAGTTGAACCTTTCTGTGAAAGATTTATCCTTCCTAAATGGTCTATTTCCTTTACCACAACTATTACCTGGTCGTTTATGTTTAAGTTAATCTGGCCTCTTGACCTATAAGCATTGCTAACCTGAGAGTTATGTAGTAAACCTTCTTTGGAAGGAGCTATTTCTACAAAAACACCAAAAGGCATTACCCGGGTAACCCGACCCTCGTAAGTCTCTCCAACTTTCACGCCTTTTAAAATAGCATCAATGTATTTTAGAGCTTTTTCCATGGCTTCTTTACTGGGAGCGGTAACATACCCTTTGCCAACTGAGTCTTTAATATCAATTTGGACCCCTGTATCCTGGCTTATCTTGCGAATTACCCTACCACCAGGTCCTATTAATTCACCTATTTTACCTGCTTCTATTTCAAAGGAGGTAATATGAGGAGCATAAAGTGAAAGCTCTGCCCTTGATGAAGAGATGTTATTTTCCATGCAGTCCAGAATAAAATTCCGGGCTTGGCATGCTTTCTGCAACGCTTCTTTTAAAATGTTAACCTCGATGCCAGCAGTTTTATTATCCAGCTGGATAGCAGTTACTCCAGTACGAGTTCCCGCTACTTTAAAATCCATATCCCCTAAGGCATCTTCAATACCCTGTATATCAACCAGAATAATATATTCTTTTCCTTCCTTCATTAAACCAATGGAGATGCCTGCTACAGGAGCTTTTATAGGGACGCCTGCGTCCATTAAAGCCAGGCTGCTGCCACATACCGAAGCCATAGAGGTGGAACCGTTTGATTCCAAAACCTCAGAGACCGTTCTAATGGTATAAGGAAAATTTTCTTCTTTAGGTAAAATAGGGATAATGGCTCTTTCAGCCAGGGAGCCATGTCCTATCTCTCTCCTTCCAGGACCTCTCATAGGCCTGGATTCACCAACCGAGTAAGGTGGAAAGTTATAGTGATGCATATACCTCTTGTACTCATCCATTCCCAACCCATCAATATATTGAACATCCTGAATTGCTCCTAAGGTTACCGTTGTAAGCACCTGAGTTTGACCCCGACTAAATACGCCTGAGCCATGAACCCTCGGTAAAACACCTGTGGTTGCGGCAATTTCTCTTACTTCATCAGGCTTTCTGCCGTCTATTCTTATCTTTTTATAAATAACCTGATATCTTAAAGCAGACTTAAAATATTTAAAAATAAGAGGTCGAATTAATACCTCTTTACCTAAACATTCCTCTTTAAAATATTCTACCCCTTCGTCAAGAAGTAAGCTCATAGCATCCTCGCGCTGAAGCTTATCACCAGTCTGAAAGTCACCCCTGCTGAATCTTTCTTCTACAAAGCTTTTTACTTTATCAACCAATTCCTTATCATATTCAATAGTCTTTAAGGAATCCTTTTGAGGGTTTACTTCATTAACCAGCTCAGTAATCAAGTTGATTAAGGGTTTTATGGCCTCCCTGGCAACCATCACAGCCTCTAATATTTGCTCTTCGGGAATTTCTTTAGCGTTAACTTCTATCATTATCACATTATCTTCCGTTGCTGTAACCACCAGGTCCAGTGAACTCATATCCAGTTCTTGAGCTACTGGGTTGACCACAAACTCTCCGTCAATTTTACCGATGCGAACTGCTCCCAGGGGAGTAGAGAAAGGGATCTTAGAAATACACAAAGCAGCTGAAGCTCCGATTATCCCCAGAATATCAGGAGGATTTTCTTTATCAACCGAAAGAACAGTTGCTACAACTTGAATATCCTTTTTGAACTCCTCTGGAAATAAAGACCTTATGGACCTGTCAATTAACCTGGATTTAAGTATTTCCTCTTCTGTTGGTCTTCCTTCCCTTCTGAAATAACCACCAGGAATTTTCCCAGCAGCATACATTCGTTCACTATACTCAACAGTAAGGGGAAGAAAGTCCAGATCTTCTTTATCTTCTTTCTCTTTTTTATCTGCGGTAGCAGCCACCAGAACAACGGTATCGCCATAGCGAACTACAACCGACCCACCAGCCTGTTTTGCCCAATCACCTGTACTTAATTCAAGTATCCTACCGTAATACTCTATAGTTTTTTTTATTTTATTCATTACTTTCTAAGGTTCAACCGGTCAGTAAGAACAAGGTACCTATTGAAATCTTTTCTCTTAAGATAACTCAATAGTCTTCTCCTTTGGCCTACTAATTTCAATAAACCCAGTCGTGAATGAAAATCTTTCTTATGGACCTTCATATGGCCTGAAAGGCTTTGAATCCTATCTGTAATCAGGGCTATTTGAACCTCAGGAGAGCCAGTATCATTTTCATGTACAGCGAAACTGGCTATCAATTCATTCTTTTTATCTTTTTCTAAAACCAATCGGATATACCTCCTTTTATTTATTAATTATATCATAAAATCTGGCATAGATTCATTGATAAGTATATTTCTTGCTTTTTCGGTATCTTGAAATATTGCCTCTCGCAACTCTTCTGGTCCGCTAAATTTCTTCTCTTCCCTTATATACTTTATCGGGTATACTTCCAGGAAATCGCCCATGAGGTCATGAGAGTAATCCAGAATATGCACTTCAGGTATAATAGTGTTTCGGTCAAAAGTTGGGCTAATACCAATATTTAGCACACTCTGGTGAAAAATACCTCTATAATTAACCCAAGAAGCATAAACTCCCAGAGGAGGAAGAAGCTTATAGCTGGGAGGTCTTATATTGGCAGTTTTGTACCCTATTTGCGATCCAATCTTATTTCCAGTTACCACGGAACCATAAATTAAATAAGGATGTCCTAACATTTTATTAGCTTCTTCTAACTTTCCTTCGTTTAATACCATCCTGATTTTAGAGCTGGAAATAGGTTCTGAGGAGTTGGAAAGAAGTGGTACTACCCGAGCTTCCATGCCGATCTCAGAAGCATATTTTACCAAATCATGAGCGCTTCCCCCTTTACCTTTACCAAAAGTAAAGTTCTCTCCCACCACTATCTTGCAAACTTGCATTTCTGCATGTATATCCCTTACAAACTCTTCAGGGGTGGAATTATAAACTGATTCAAAATCAAGAACTTCAACCCGAGGAACACCATATTTCTTGAGTAAAAGAAGCCGTTCTTCTAATGAACTTAAAACCTGGGAAGTTCGGTTAAAAAACAAAGAGGGTTGAGGCTCAAAGGTAATAGCAGTTAATAATAATCCACACCTCAAAGCCATATCTTTTGCTTCTATTATTAAATGTTGATGTCCAAGATGGACACCATCAAATGACCCTATAATAACTAATGATTCCATACGCCAATTTTTCCTTTAATAATATTTAGTATTTCGTTTAAGACTGTGCTTACTTCTCCAGAAACTGTAAACCCTGCTGCTCGCGGATGGCCTCCTCCGCCCCATATAGAGGCAAGGGTGTTAACATCAACTTCTCCCTTTGATCTAAGGCTGACCCTCAATTTAGAAGGTTCCACCTCCCTAAAGAGTAAAGCTAAACGACAATTACGATACCTCCTGAAAAATTCCACCAAACCCTCAGAATCACCCTCTTTTACTTGAAGTGTTGAATAAACCTGATTAGGTATAGCGCTCCAGATAATTCCATATTCATCTTCGTATTGGCAGTTGTAGATGGCATATCCCCATAACTTCAGCTGGTTTTTATTCATATTTTCTTTAACTGCGCGGTGAATCTCCGAAATACTGGCACCAATTTTGAAAAGATGAGTAACTATCTCCAAAGTATCTGGACCAGCTGCGGAAAAGGTAAGGTAGCCTGTATCAGTAAGGATGCCCATTAAAAACAACTTAGCTGTTTCTTTGGGCAAAACTTGCTCTCCTTTAAGAAGCCTGACCAGGCCTTCGCAAGTGGAGGACCACCAGGGTTCTACCCAGTTATAGTCTCCAAATAAATCATTGCTTACATGGTGATCAATATTGAAGATAGCTGTATTTTTAGAAGAAGAAGTAAATTCTTTAAGAACAGTTCTCGATATATTAGCTGAATCAAGAACCACAATCCCCTTATACTCGCTAAGGTCACCAGGATTGGCTAAATTTTCATATTCTTCTTTACTTATCAGATTCTCATAAGCCAAAGGAAGGGAGGTATTGAGTAAAACTGTAGAACTAAGAGAATGATAATTTAGAAAAGCTTTTAGGCCAAAAACCGCACCGATAGCATCCCCATCAGGGTTTTCATGGGTTACAATTAATAAGGGGGTATGTTTTTTTAATAAAACAAATAGAGTGTTACTGGTTTCCTTTATTGATTTCATTCAAAATTTCATCAACTCGAAATCCCTTTTCAATTGAATAGTCTTCAAAAAAGGTTAAATCAGGAATATATCTGATCCTGATTCTCTTTGCGAGCTCCCTCCTTATCCCTGGAGAGTTGTTATTCATAACATTCACTGATAATTTTTTTTCCCTGGGTGTGCCATAGGTGCTGAGATAAACAGAAGCATGTTTAAGGTCTGTGGAAATCTCTACCTCAGTAACTGTAGTGTGTGTCAGGGCCGGGTTTCCCATATCTTTTATCAGTATTTCCCCGATTTCCTTTTTAATCTGGGATTCCAATCTTTCTTTTTTGTAACTCAAATTTAAACCTCCAAAACATTCACTTCTCTGCCAACGACCAGGCAATCGAAGTTATCCTCTATGGCATCTATAGCTTTATTTAAAATCGATGTAGCTACCATACTGGAAGGCGCTGCTCGGGCTAACTCCAGGACTGATATATTTGCTACCTCCTCAGTATTAATCTCCATTAATGAAAGCTCGTAATTCTTTTTTAAAAATGCAGAAATCCTTCTCATGAGGTTTCTTTTATCTTTAAGTGTTTTAATGCCAGGCAGCCTTAATGCCACCTTGCCTGTACCAATAGGCATCCTACGCTATTCCTTAATGTAAAATTCTATTTCGTCGTTTTCAAAGAAATCCTGATAACCTTCCAGTCGAATACCGCATTCCACCCCAGCAGGAACTTCTTTAGCGTCATCTTTAAATCTTCTTAAAGAGGCAATTTTACCCTCTCGCAGGACTATACCATCTCTGATTACCCTGACCAGGGAATTCCTCATTGCTTTGCCGGAAATAACCAAGCATCCAGCAACCATTCCTAATTTAGACACCTTGAAAAGTGCCTGTATTCTGGCTTTGCCTATTACTTTTTCTACCTCTACTTTAACCACTGCTCCTTTGAGTAAGTTCTCAATATCTTCTAAAGCCTGGTATATGATGCGGTAAAGCTTCACAGGAATATTTAATTCTTCAATAAGATTATTTGCCAGAGGGTCTGGCCTAACATTAAAACCCACGATAATAGCACGGGAAGCATAAGCTAAATTGACATCAGAGCTATTTATGCCTCCTACATCTTTGTGCAAAATCGTGGGGGTAATACCTTCATATGAAAGCTTCAATATGGACTGGCTTAAAGCCTCCAGGGATCCAACAGAGTCTGATTTTAAAATAATATCAACAGTTTTGTTTTCCTGTTCTTTTCTCTTGATTATTTCATCCAGGCTGGGAAGAGGTTTAGCTGCTTGCTCTAGGGGTGTTTTTTGCTGGTCCGAAAGTTTATTACGAGCCTCTCTGCTGGAGATTATTCTTATAAGGGAACCTGCTGGGGGAATTTCCTCAAAACCGCTGACCTCAACAGGTATTGATGGCAATACTTCTTTTAGTTGCTTACCGAAGCTGTCAACAAGAGATTTGGTTTTACCTACCACTTTATCAGCCTCAATATAATCACCAATCCTAAGAGTCCCTTCTTTTAATATTACCGTTGCCAGGGGTCCTCTACCTTTATCCATCCTTGATTCTATGATTACCCCATTAGCTGGTGCTCC
>QLUP01000030.1 GCA_018725485.1 Candidatus Lithacetigena glycinireducens
ACAGGTACATTTGCCTCGATGGACCGGTATTTACTCTAAAAGAGTTAAAAACTTTACCCCAGGAGTATTGAGGAGGAGATAAAATGAGTCACAAAATGATTACCATTTATATTATGGGAAAACCCTATGAAGTTCCTGATGGTTTAACAGTAATGAAAGCCATGGAGTTTACAGGATATAAATTCGTCAGGGGATGCGGTTGCCGGGGAGGGTTCTGCGGAGCTTGCGGTACCGTTTACAGGCTGCCAGGTGATTATAAGTTGAAAGTAGGGTTGGCCTGTCAGATGGTAGCCGAAGATGGAATGTACCTGACTATGATTCCGTTTTACCCTGCCAATAAAGCATTATATGATATAGAAAAGGTTAAACCTACGCTTTCAGAGCTGGTTAAATTATACCCCGAGCTCAGCCGTTGCCTGGGGTGTCGTACCTGTGACAAAGTATGTCCTCAGAACCTGAAAGTTATGGATACGATGGCAGCTGCTATGAGAGGGGATATCGCCAAAGTAGCTAACCTCTCTTTTGACTGTATCATGTGTGGGCTGTGCGCTTCCCGATGTCCTGCGGAAATAGTCCAGTACTATGTTTCTATTATATCCAGAAGATTATACGGGAAATATATAGCCCCAAAATCATCTCATCTTGTCAATAGAGTAGAAGAGATAAACTCCGGGAAATACGATGCTGAATTGCAGAAACTGAAAGAAAAAGAGATAAATGATATTAAATCCCTGTATAACTCCAGGGTTATTGAGTAGTAAGGGAGGTATTGGTGAGCTATCCAGAAAATATGATTGAATCTATGAAAATGGTAGAAAAGACTCGACCAATCAGGGCTAAAGAGAAGTTCCCCTTACTATCTCCCGATGATAAACAGAACCTTTTAAAGAGTTTTCACCCTGATTTCCGAGAAGATACCCTGAGAGCTTTGAAAGTTGGTGCCAGTAAAGGTTCAAAGGTTCCCCATGAGTTGGCTAATATATTAGAATCCAGGAGCAGGTTAAATCCAGCGGATGTTAACCTTAATGCTCCTGATTTCGAGGTAGATGTATTAGTTATTGGGGGTGGAGGAGCAGGTGCAGCTTCAGCTTTGATGGCTCATGCTGAGGGAGCCTCGGTAATAATAGCTACTAAATTAAGGATGGGAGATGCCAACACCATGATGGCTCAAGGTGGTATTCAAGCAGCTACCAAAGAGAATGATTCCCCTCTACTACATTATCTTGATATCCTGGGTGGTGGTGGTTTTCAGAATAAACCTGATCTGGTTGAAGTTTTGGTTAGAGAAGCCCCCCTGGTAATGTCCTGGTTAGAAAACCTCGGGTGTATGTTTGATAAAAATAAAGAAGGCACCTTTGCTACTATTCATGGTGGAGGGACCTGTAGAAAGAGAATGCATTTCGCTCGTGATTACACCGGAGCAGAAATAATGAGAACCCTGAGAGATGAGGTTATTAACAGAGGGATTAAGGTTATAGAATTTGCTCCAGCCATAGAGCTTCTTATAGATGATGAAGGTCAATGTGCTGGTGCAGTTCTTATGAACCTGGAAAGAGGAACTTACCAGGTAGTAAAAGCTAAAACAACCATATTATCTACCGGAGGTTTTGGTAGATTACATATAGGGGGGTTTCCAACCTCTAACCACTATGGAGCGACTGCGGATGGGCTGGTAATGGCCTATAGGGTAGGTGCTAAATTAGTTTTTCTGGAAGCAACCCAGTTTCATCCCACAGGTGCAGCGTACCCCGAACAGATTGTTGGCTTACTGGTGACCGAAAAAGTAAGAGGAGTAGGAGCTCAATTGGTTAATGCTCTGGGAGAGCAATTTATCTATCCATTGGAAACCAGGGATGTTGTTTCTTCGGGAATCATCAGAGAGTGTTATGAAAGAAACAAAGGAGTTACCACCCCTACTGGAATGAAGGGTGTATGGCTTGACTCTCCTTTGATTGATTATATACATGGCGCAGGAACAGTAGCGAAGGAACTTCCCGCCATGGTCAGACAGTATGAGAGGTATGGGATTGATATAGCTAAGGAACCAATCCTAATTTATCCTACCTTGCATTATCAAAATGGTGGAATTGAAATTAATCCTGATTGTGAAACTGACATACCCAACTTATATGCCTCAGGAGAAGTATCGGGCGGAGTTCATGGTAGGAACAGACTAATGGGTAATTCACTTATGGATGTTTTGGTTTTTGGCAAAATAGCAGGATTAGCTGCTGCCCGGAAATCTAAGGGAATAAAAATTGGGTCTTTAAATCTTAAGCACCTGCACTTATATGGGAGAGAATTGGAATTAGCAGAGGTGAAAACAGAATTGATTTCTCCTTTATTGCTACCTGATTACACTCCTGATATTAGACAGGGAGGAGGCATGGAGTGAAGCTATATGAATATTTAGCTAAAGGTATTTTCCGAACAGAAGGAATACCTTTACCTGAAGGTGGAGTTGCTCAAACACCTGAAGAAGCCTTAGCCATTGCTAAAGATATTGGATACCCGGTAGCTATAAAATCCCAGGTATTAGCTGGAGGAAGGGGGAAAGCTGGGGGTATTGCTTTTGCTAACAATGAGATGGAGGTTATCAATGAATCTGCTCGAATCCTGGGATCTGAGTTAAAAGGACTTAGGGTAGGGCAGGTATTAATTGAAGAAAAATTAAAAATTGATAAGGAATATTATGTTTCCATAACAGTTGATAATTTTATAAAAAAACCTATTATTCTGGCTTCTTCGCAAGGAGGCGTGGATATAGAAGATGTTTCCGAAGAATATATTGTAAAGAAAGTGGTTGATATGGAAGTAGGAGTTTATCCGTACCTCGGCAGGGAAATCGCTCGAAAAATGGGAATAAAGGGCGAGTTGATGAACCAGTTTTCTTCTTTAGTAATCAAGATGTACGATCTCTTCCGAAAATATGAGGCAGAACTGGTGGAAATTAACCCCCTGGTGAGGTCAGGCGATAAACTTATTGCTCTTGACGCCCGGCTAAATGTTGACGATGACGCTCTTTATCGTCACCAGGATTTACCCCGCATAGTTGAAGGTGAAGAATGGGAGATAAAAGCGAAAGCTCTGGGTCTGAGTTATGTCCAGTTAGATGGTGACATAGCTGTTATGGCAAATGGTGCGGGAATAACTATGGCCACCCTTGATTTATTGGCTATTTTTGGAGGTAAACCTGCTAATTTCCTGGATGCTGGTGGTGGAGCAGCTGTTGAACCTATGGCAAAGGCGTTATCTCTCTTGAATGATACCAAACCCAAAGTGATTTTTATTAATATTTTTGGAGGGATAACTCGCTGCGATGATGTTGCCCGGGCTATCATAGAAGTTAGAAAGAGCACTGATTTCAGTGCTCCCCTGGTGATAAGGCTGACCGGGACAAGAGAAGAAGAAGCAATTCAACTTTTACAAGAGAACAGCCTATCTGCATACAAATCTATGGAAGAAGCTGCCAGGAAAGCAGTAGCACTATCCAAACCATCTTCTGGTTGTTCAGGAGGAAGGTAATGGCTATATTAATTAATAAAGATACCAGGGTTGTAGTACAGGGAATAACCGGGAAACAGGGAAGCTTTCATACCAGGGAGATGGTGAACTATGGTACTAATATCGTTGCTGGAGTTACCCCCGGTAGGGGAGGGATGGAGATTGAAGGCATTACTGTATATGATACAGTTGCTGAAGCAGTTGAACAACGGCAAGCTGATGCCTCAGTTATTTTTGTACCTGCTCCCTTAGCCAAAGAAGCTGCTTTTGAAGCCATTTACGCTGGAATTAAAACCATAGTCATCGTCACAGAACATATACCCTTTCACGATACTTTGCAAATTATTAGTTATACCCAGAAGAATGGTGTTGTTCAAATAGGTCCTAATACTTTTGGTATTTGCAGTGCAGGACAAGCCAAAATTGGCATACCTCCAAACTCTATATTCACCCCCGGTCCAGTTGGTGTAGTTAGCAGGAGCGGTACTCTTACCTACGAAATAGTTTCTAACCTGTCCACCAGGGGCATCGGGCAGACTACCTGTTTGGGATTAGGTGGAGATAGGGTAGTAGGGCTGAGCTTTGTCGATATCTTAAAGATGTTTGAAAAAGATAATGAAACACGTGCAGTTGTTCTGGTTGGAGAAATAGGTGGAAGGCAGGAGGAAGATGCTGCTATTTATATAAAATCTATGACTAAACCAGTCGTAGGCTATATTGCAGGAAAAAGTGCACCTCCAGGTAAGAGAATGGGTCATGCGGGAGCAATTATAGAGCGAGGAGCAGGTGGTTTTAATAGCAAGGTGGAGTCTCTCAAGCAAGCTGGAGTTAAGGTAGCAGAAATACCTTCACAGGTTGCTGACTATATTGCTGACCTATTAAAATGATGAGTTTAGGTTAAAACAATGCAAGGTAGAACCTGGAGAAGTATTTCAGAGAACAAAGAAAAAGAAGTAAGGTCTTTGATAATAAAAAATGGTGGAGTTACAAAACCTGTAACTAACACTACTGAAAAATGGCGGTTGTCTTTAGTAGACTCGACTTATATTTTTTATCACAATGGCACTCTCTATGCAACTCCATCAAATTCTTCCCACCCTGTCGTATCTAAATGTTTATCAGAAATAGAAACTTTATTTACTGTGGAAACCTCTGGGTTTTACGATTATCTGATTGGTTTCGATGAGACCGGAAAAGGAGAAATTTTTGGCTGTATCTACTTAGTTGGAGTAGCCATTCCCTACAGTAAAGCCAGCAACCTCTATTCGATAGTAAGCTCTATTGATTCCAAAAAGTCTCAATCAGATGATTACTGGCTTAAAGTTTTTCAGAAAATAGATAGTTTTCAGAATGAAGGACTAACTTATAAAGTATTGCAGATAACCCCTGAGGAGATTAAACCAAAGAATTTAAATGCTCTATTAGATAGGAAATATCTGACCTTATGTAAATCATTTCTGAACAAGTATAGTGCCTATAAATGCCGGATGGTGATTGATGATTATGGAGTAGGTAGTAACTTTAAAGAGGAATTGTCATCTTTTAACAGGGCTAACCTGGAAATAGTTATCACCAGCCAGGGTGAGGATAAGTTCCTGGAAACTAAAGTTGCCTCTCTCATCTCCAAAAAATATAGGTCGGAAGAGATTCAGGACATAAATAATAATACTTTATATCAGTTTGGTTTGTTAAAACCCGGGACGGGCAACCTGTCAAATAAACAAACTCGGGAGTGGTTGGAAAAGTGGTATAGTTCAGGCAAAGAATGGCCCTGGTTTGTTAAAAAAACCTTCAAAACAATTAAAGAGATAGAAGGTAAGAAACGATAAATAAAACATATAGTTCTCGACTTTATTTTGTTATTTTGAGTCTTTAAAATAGAATTAAGGCAGGTGAGGTAAGAAATATGAATCCATTATTTATTTTATTAGGTTTGGTAGCCGGGACGGTAGGTGGACTGATAGGGGTGGGTGGTGGTGTGATTATAGTTCCAGCTTTGGTGCTTCTTTTTGGTTTTACCCAGCATCAAGCTCAAGGAACTTCTTTAGCTGTTTTTATTTTACCTGTCGGACTATTAGCTGCCTATACTTATTTTAAGCACGGAAATCTGGATATTAAAGCTGCTGCTTTAATTTGCTTGGGAGTATTTTTTGGTATGCTCTTTGGGGCAAAAATAGCTAATATGCTTCCTCCTGCGGTTTTAAAAAAGGTTTTTGGGTTTGGCTTCCTATTGATATCACTGAGAATGTTGTTTTTTAAGTAAGAAAGGTTAGGTGAAAAGTGCTGGATATTTTAATTAAAAATGGTTTAGTAATAGATGGATTAAACACCAGGGGAGTATTAAAAGATGTAGGTATCGAAGGGGACAAAATTGTTGAAGTTGGTGATTTATCTGAAGTAGAAGCTAATAAAGTTATTGATGCATCGGGTCTGTGTGTTGCACCTGGTTTCATTGACATGCATACCCATTCCGATGAAGCTGTTCTATTAAATCCATTGATGGAGAGTAAGATAAGGCAGGGTGTGACTACCGAAGTTATAGGTAATTGTGGTTCATCAGCTGCTCCTCTTATGGGAGAAGCTCTTAAGCAAACTGATAAATTGCTTTCATTACACGGGTTTCCAATTAGTTGGAAAACTATGGGAGAATATTTAGACCTGGTGCAAGAGAGAGGTTCATCTACCAATATTATTGCTCTAACAGGACATGGAAATCTAAGGGGTAGTGTTATGGGTTTTGGGATGCGTGCACCCACTATTGAAGAAATGAAAGACATGAAAGAAGTTTTGGAATCTACCCTGAAGGAAGGTTCCTGGGGATTGACTACAGGACTTATATATCCACCTTCGAGTTATGCTGAAACCAGGGAAATCATTGAGTTAGCTAAAGTAGTAACCAGGTATGATGGAATTTATGCTACCCATATGCGAAATGAAACTGATAAACTTCTGGAAGCCGTTGAAGAAACTCTTAACATTGGAAGAGAATCAAGTGTTAAGGTAGAAATTGCCCATCACAAGGCTGCAGGAAAGAGTAACTGGGGTAGGGTTGAGCAAAGTTTGTCTATGATAGAAAAAGCCCGTAATTCAGGAATTGATGTTACCTGCGACCAATATCCCTATATAGCAGCTTCAACTGGTTTATCCAGTCGTATTCCTGATTGGGCTCACGATGGTGGAGTAGATAAAATGGTTGAGCGTTTGAAAACTCCAGAAACCTCTGCACGGATATTAGATGATATTAAGCAAAAAATGCCGGATAAAAATAACTATGAAGCTGTTTTAATTGCCAGTTGCCCGAGCGATAAAAGCCTGGAAGGACTTAATCTCTGGCAAATATCAGAAAAGCAAAATTTACCTCCCCAGGAGGTAATAGTTAAACTATTAATTGAGAATGATGGACTGGTTGATATTGTAAGTTTTGGTATGTGTGAAGAAGATGTGAAGAGAGTAATGAAAACTTCTTTTATTATGATTGGGTCTGATGCTGGTGCCAAAGCCACTTATGGCCCACTTTCTGAAGGAAAACCTCATCCTCGGGCTTATGGAACCTTTCCCCGGGTACTGGGTAAATACTCCCGCGAAGAGAGAGTCATCTCCTTAGAAGAAGCAATTTACAAAATGACCGGATTGCCAGCGAAAACTCTGGGATTATCCAGAAGAGGGGTAATTAATAAAGGGAATTATGCAGATTTAGTAATATTTGACGCTAACAGTATTATAGATAGAGCAACCTACGTAAATCCCCATCAATATCCAGTGGGAATCGATTTTGTGCTGGTAAATGGAGCAGTTACCATTGAAAAAGGAGAACACAAAGGAGTTTTAGCTGGTAAAGTTCTTAGAAGTAAAAGCGATTAAGAAAAGTCCTAATTAAATATTAAATACCAATTTAATGTATCAGTCTCTACTGTGGTATTATTTAATTAGAAAAACATATGAAGCCTAACCTTGATTTTCTAAAAACAATTACCTTGTGGTGGTCAGAATGATATATATAATCATAGGTCTGGCTTTCTTTATCGGTGGTCTTCCTTTTGGTTATTTAGTAGGTAAGTATATTTATAAAGTAGATATCAGGCAAATAGGCAGTGGCAATATTGGTGCGATTAATGTCATTAGAAGCCTGGGTATCAGGTGGGGAATACTGGTTTTGTTCCTGGATCTTTTTAAGAGTTATTTAGCTTTAACTCTTTTTAAAGAGCAGTTAGTTAAAGATCACTACTTATTTTTATTTTCTCTTCTTCTGGTTCTTGGGCACGACTACTCACCCTTTCTTAATTTTAAGGGTGGAAAGGGAGTAGCTACCTCTATGGGCATATATTTAGCACTTTACCCCGTAGCTTTATTCTGGGCAGTGCCAATTTACCTATTGTTATTACTGGTTAGCGGGTTTCCTTCTGTAGCTTCATTAATATCTTTACTTTCTATTCCCTTAATCGTTTATTTATATAAATCTCCTACCTATCTGGTTATACTGAGTATTATTCTTTTCTTAATAGCTTTATTAAGGCATAAAGAAAATATAGTAAGATTATTAGAAGGTCGAGAAAGCCGTATTTTTAAAAGGAAATAGATTTTTACCATTTTAATAATAATAAATCTTATTCCTTCATTATTCAGGAGGCAGGAAAGCAAATGCAAAGTGAAATGGATGAGTTAGGTAATGAAAACTGAAGATGAAGCTAAACAGCTGGTCTTCAACCTGGAAAGTTTTGAAAGAAGCGATGTTTTTAACATGGTTAAAGAAGTAGTAATTGATAAACTGGGGGTTGAAACTAATATAGTTACCGAAGAAGCAATCTTTATTGGAGATCCAGATTCCAAACCTCCAGGTTTAGGGGCAGATTCCCTGTATCTGGTAGATATAATAATGGAATTAGAAACTGTTTTTAACATACGCGTGGACGATGAAGACCTGGATAAGATAAAAACAGTAGGAAACGCAGTTGATTATATTTATAGCAAGTTAAAACACTCTAAGCAAGCTTCAAAATGAAATAGGTATCAGGTATTTTTCCCATTTGATTGTTTCAGAAAATTAATTTTCTTGGGAGGATAAACGATGAAAGCTGTTATTACTGGTGCTACCGGACATATTGGCAATGTGCTGGTAAGGTTGTTGCTCAAGAAAGGATTTTTAGTAAGAGTTATTGCCTTACCCGGTGAGTCTCTGGAATCTCTTGAAGGATTAGAAGTAGAAATAATCAAAGGAGATATCCGCAATATAGATAATCTTAGCCAGGCTTTTCAAGGTTTTGACTATGTATTTCATCTGGCAGGGATTATTTCTATACTGCCGGGGTATAAAAAAATATTGGAAGAGGTAAATGTTACTGGTACCAGGAATGTAGTTCAGGTATGCCAGGAAACGGGTATAAAAAGATTGGTAGTTACCAGCTCAATTCATGCTTTTAAAGAACCACCGAAAGGTTGTTACATAAATGAAGCTTGTGTTGTTAATCCTGAAAGCATCTACGGGGATTACGCTAAGAGTAAAGCTCAGGCAACTCTGGAAGTTAAAAAAGGCATACAAAACGGTCTGGAGGCTGTTATAACCTTCCCCACAGGGGTTATCGGGCCCTATGATTTCAGGATTTCTGAGATTGGGCACCTGATACTCGACTATTTAAAGGGAAAAGTTAAGTTTTATATAGATGGAGCTTATGATTATGTTGATGTAAGAGATGTTGCTGAAGGTCTTTACAGGTTAGCTATTCAAGGAAGAAGTGGTGAAGGGTACATTTTATCAGGGCAACAGGTTACCGTTAAAGAGATGTTTGATTTATTAGGGGAGATTACCAATATTAAATCTCCCAATTTGAAAATACCCATGCTGGTAGCCAGGGCGGTTGCCCCTCTATCGGCATGGTGGTACCTGGTTACTAAGAGCAAACCCCGCTTTACGCCTTATTCACTTTTCACCCTATCAAGTAATTCACTGGTAAACTGTAACAAAGCAAAGGAAGCCTTTGGTTACCAACCACGACCTATCAAAGAAACTCTCAGAGATACAGTATCCTGGTTTTATGAAACTGGAAAAGCTGTAATTAAGACCATAAAGTAAATTAGAATCAGGTAATTAAATTTTTAGAATAGAACGAGCAAAGTAGAGAAGCGACCATATAATATAATAAAGAAAAGGAGGAAATATGGAAGGTAAAATTGGTTTAGTAACTGATGGTTCATGCGATTTACCTTTAGAAATAACTGAAAAATTAGGCATTGAGGTAGTTGCTGTTCATGTAAATACCGAAGAGGGAGAACCTATCTTATTAAGAGAAAAGCCTTTTTATGAGTTTTTAAGAACTTTCAAAAAGAAGCTCTTTACCTCCCAACCCTCTGT
>QLUP01000031.1 GCA_018725485.1 Candidatus Lithacetigena glycinireducens
AATAAACATTAAAAAACTCTTTTAAAAATAATCATAAGAATTACCTTAAATTTTCAATTATACCGTCATACTCACCGACACATCATTGTTTATTTCTCTTTTAACCTTTATTTGAACGGGAAAAGCCTCCGCAATATCTTCCAGGTGAGTTATTATTAAAATCATCTTGATTTCGTTCTTCAAACTCCTTACCACCTCAATCAGTGATTCTCTTCCCACACTATCCAGGGAGCCAAAACCTTCATCAATAAAGATACACTCAATTACTCTATTAGAAATGCTGGACACATACCTGCCAATTCCCAGGGCTATACTTATGTCAGTTCTAAACTTCTCTCCACCGCTCAAAAGTTCGTATTTTCTTATTTTTTGGCTATACGAATCTTTAATGGATATATCGAGTTTATCGAGAGAACCAGTTGCTTTAATATCAAGGGACAACCTGTCATTGGATAACCTTTTCAATAAATCGCTGGAGTGATGTTCTATATCAAATAAAGCTTTTTTGACTACCATAGTCTGTATGTTTTCACTGGAAAAGGCTTTACTGATAAAGGAGTAAATAGTTTCCTTTTGGTCCAGCTCTATTTTCCGATAAATAAACCGTATTTTATTTTTTAATAATTCTTCGCTAACCGCTAACTTCCTAACCAGGGTTTCCTTCTCTTTTTCTAATAAATCTAAGTAGGTCTGCTTTTTAACTAACCTCATTTTAAGCACCGGAACCTCAAAAGAGTGGTTTTCCAGAAGTGTTACCTGCTGAATTAGTTCTTGGTATAATACAGTTAATCTCTCAATTCTTGCCTGTAAATCCTGTTTTTGTTTTTCAGCTACTAAAACCTCCTGGTATAAATTAGTGATTTCCTTTTGCCTAATTTTGCTTTCTATCTCAGTTAGGGTTAAATCAATTGCCTGGTTACCTTTACTCTTTTCTACTACCAGAAGCTTCTGCTCTTTATTAATACTGGTATTCTTTTCTTCTAAATCACCTTTAATTTTCTCAATATTTTTCTCTAAAGCTTGAATTTTTACTGCATGAGAAGTATATTCTTTCCTAACTTCATTCAATTCAGCTGAAACCATTTTGAAATCATTTTCATTAATCGTTAATCTCTTATTCACTTCATCTCTTTCCATAAATAATCTGAACAACTCCAAATTTATTTCACTTAGCTCTTTTTGTAAATGACCTTTGTTCTCCAAAGTTAGTTCTGTACCACATAAAGGACAGATATCTTTACCTTTAAGAGTTTCCAGTCGCTGTTTTAGTTTTGATTCATCCTGCTTTAGTTTTTTTATTGCACCCTCTATTTGAGAGTAACTATCGCGCAAATTTTTTAACTCATCGCCCTGCTTCTGGAAGTTAGCCTCTAAGGTAGCGAACTTTTGTTGGCATGGAACAAGATTTTTAACAAAAAATTCCTGGCTTTTGATTTCCCCGGCAAGGTTTTCTTCTAACTTCTTTACATCTTCTTTCAGGTTTTTTTCCATTAATAGGTGAGGGTAAATCTTAACCGAATCCTGGTATAAATTGTAGTCTCTAATTATCTCCTCTCTACGATACAGTACAAGGTTACAACTTTCTAATTTTAAAGTATTCTCTTTTAATTCGTTTTCAACCCTTTCCTTATCCTCAAGATGTTTCAGATTATGTTTTATCTGTTCAAGGGCATCCCTGGTGTTCTTTAAATCATTATTTTTTCCTTCAAGAGAAACCTGCATTTCCTTTATGAATTCATCGTTAATATCCTGTAACCCGGATAGGTCATTATTTATCGTTGAAAGTTCATTTTTTAACTGTTTAAGGTATTCTGTTGCTTTCGCGCGAATATTTTCATAAATATTTAACCCCAGAATCTCGGATAATACATTTTTTCTTTCTGAAGGTCGTGCAGAAAGGAATTTATCACTTTTCCCCTGAATCAACAGAACGGATGAAGTAAAAGTCTCATAATCCAGGCCAACCACTTTTAAAATCGCTTCTTCATTAGATTTAACCCCCCGGTGCCCGGTTGACTTAAACATTCGGAAATTAGGGTCATACTTATAAAAAAAGATTCGGGAATCCCCATTTCTTTCCCTCTCCCTGACCACCTTATAAGCATCATCTCCCACTTTGAATTCATAAGTAACCGAAGCTTTATCGGACCTTTCATTAATTAAATCGTCCATCTTTTCTGCATCTCGGGCTTTTCCATATAGAGCATACAGAATGGCATCAAATAAGGAGGATTTACCTGCCCCATTCTCACCCACGATTACCGCATATTGGAGAGTGGTAAAGTCAAGTGATACCTTGTTTCTATAAGCTAAAAAACCTTCTACCTCTAACCTACGGGGAATCATTTTTCTTCTATTTCCTTTATGATGTCTTTAAGGGTAACAATCAGTGTGTTTTTGAAATCTTCTTCTAAGTTCTTTTCTTTAAGGTAATTTTCAAATGCCAGCAGGGGGTTAGAATAAGATAAAAGAGGTTGCCATAAACCTTGACTTTCCGCTTCCAATCTTATTGGTTCAAAATTAACCAGTTTCGGAAACATAGAGAATACTTTTTCCCTGACTTCCTGTAGAGAATCGGAATCTTTCAGAAATACCGTCAATTTAAGATAAGCATTTTTAATGTCGGGGTAACTGGTTAGCAAACTGTCAATTTTATCAGGGGACCTAACTTCTATATCGTACATAAGACTGGACTTGATTTTAATGTATTCTGGTTTTACGCGGTTATTTTCAATCTCTACATAAAAAAATCCTTTTTCATCATCAGTTTCGCTGAAATCTAATTTCTCCAGACTACCAGCATAAAAAGAGGGAGTATCACATTCAATCTTCTGCTTTCTGTGTAAATGACCGAAAGCGCTATAGGTAGTCCAGGATGGTATATCTCGCTGGGATAAAAGCGGTTCATCTGCCAGAGATAAAATCCTTTCACTGCTTAACAAGCCATTCTCTACCCCCATATGAGCTATTAGTATAGAAGGTAATTTGTTATTAAGATAGCTTTTAGCTCTTCTTAAATGACCACCAAACATAGTTGATACTTTAGCGCTAACATTTTTTGGACCCTGTGATTGGTAAACTTCCCCTTCCCATCTCCCTCTCTCGGGGTAAGGAAAGGGAATTATCTGCACCTCGGGTTCATCCAAATGTAAAACAGGGGATTCCCTACTAACCCGGGTTAAAATCCTCAGATAGGGATTAGACGACCCAATTATGGAAAAAACCTCGTGAAGTTTGTTCCAGTCGTGGTTACCGGTAATCAAAACTACCTTTACTTTTTGCTCTAACAGGCTTTTAATACGAGAAAAAAAGGACTCTAAAGCTTCTCCGGAAGGTAGTTTCTTATCAAATATATCACCTGCTATCAATAAAAGAGGGACTTTTTCCTGTTTTATAAAATCCGTTACCTGGTCGAAACAGTTGATAATATCAAAGGTCCTATCAATACCATACCATTCTTTTCCTAAATGTAAATCGGCTAAATGAACGAATCTTACCATAAATCAGCGATTTCCCCTTTTACTTCTTCTCGCCGGGTTGCCCAGTAAGGAAAAGGAAACTTTATAACTATTTCTATTATCCTTTATATACAGCCTATAAATTTCATTAGCTCGCAAACCCCGCTCACTGGCAACCAGTTTACAGGCCTCTTTCAGGGAATACTCCTTTAACAGGCTATTTATAACTTCGGTGATATTTTGAGGTATTTCCCTAGTTACCTCTGCTCCACCGAGAAGAATAACCACTTCTCCTAAAAGCTCCTTTCTTGAGGAAATATTCAGATAAACCTCCTGCAGACTACCCCGTACATATTCTTCAAACTTCTTGGTGAGTTCCCGAGCCACTACGGCTGGATGTTCACTTCCAAACACTTCTAAGGCTTCTTGCAGAAAGGGAATCACCCTTCTTTTGGACTCAAAAAAAATGGAGGTCATCTTTAAACCTTTTATTCTTCTAAAAAGGTCCATTCGCTGGCTTTTCTTACGGGGTGGAAAGTTAAGGAAAATAAACTGCTCGGTACTTAATCCTGAAGGGATAAGGGAAGTTATTACTGCGGACGCACCGGGCACAAAAAACAAGGGAAACTGTTCTTTTATCGCTAATTGCACTAAAGATTCTCCTGGATCAGCTATTCCTGGTGTTCCTGCTTCACTTATTACCGCAATAGATTTGCCTTCTAATAACTCTTCTCTAATTTTTCTTATCCTTAAATATTTGTTGCCTTCAAAAAAACTAACGGTTCTCTTTTGAATACCAAAATGACTTAATAAAACCCGCGTGCTTCGGGTATCTTCAGCATAAACCACATCCACTTCTTTAAGCACCCTTAAAGCCCTTAGGGTTATATCTTCAAGGTTCCCAATCGGGGTAGATACTAAATAAATAGTGCCTTTATCCATAGAAATACCGCCAGAAACAGGGTATATATACTAAAGAGATAAAAATAATTATTATCAAGGGCTTTTTTTATAAGCCACAGGCTGAAATAACCACAAGCAAAAGAGGTAATCACCCCTGCTATGATTGAAGGTTGAAAGAAAACAGGTGAATCAGTGATTATTTCTAATAGGGAACCTCCCCAGATAGCTATCAGGGATAACAAGAGAGAGAAAAAGAGTGCTTCCTTTCTCTTTAATCCCGAAAGTAACCCTCCAGTAATAGTACTTCCCGAACGGGATATACCAGGAAGTATGGCAAAGGCCTGAAAAACACCTATTAACAAGGCTTTTAACGGTTTTATATTTACCATGCGGGTATTTTTCTCCTGAATAAAATAAGAACTTATCAAAATAATTGAATTTATTAAAAAGAATAAGGGTAATAAACCTTCCAGGGAAAAAATAGTTTCCAGAAAATCTTTAAAAAATATACCTACAATACCAGCTGGTACTGACCCGATGATTACCATGTTTATAATAGGCAAAATATTGTTTTTAGTAAGCACACCTTTTAACTCCCGGTAGAGAAATAGTAAGACCGCTAAAGAGGTTCCTAAGTGAAGGTATATCTGCAGGGAAAGTATTGGTTCCTCCAGATTCAAAAGATGATAAAAAATAGCTATATGACCAGAACTGCTTATAGGTAAGTATTCTGTTAATCCCTGGATTATTGCCAGGATAATAACTTTAACTATTTCTGACACTGCTAACCTTTTCCAGAAAATTTTCAAAAATCATCCGAGAAAGTGTTTCCTCCATACTCCTTTCAGGATGCCATTGAACGCCAATAATTTTTGAATCTTTACCCTCAAAAGCTTCTAATACATAATCAGCAGAATACACCCAGGGAGTTAAATTAGGAGCTAAACGAGAAACCCCCTGATGATGGTAAGAGTTAACCAGGGATGTTTCCAAACCATATTTTTTTCCAAAAAAGCTATTAGTATTCAGGGTAACTTCGTGCATTACTCCACCGCTGTGGACCTGGTAACCCCTGCAGGGTAAATCTTTAAACAGTGTTCCTCCTAAGAACGCATTAATCATTTGATGACCCCGGCATATTCCCAAAACGGGCAGGTTCCTGGAATAAGCAATTCTAAGGAGTGAGAATTCTAATTCGTCTCGGGCCTTACTAACACCCTCTATCTCACCACATCCTTCTTCATAATGGGTTCCCTCGTCCACATCTCCACCACCGGTTAGTAGTAACCCCTGAATAGAAATGTTTACATTAACTTCCTGTTCGGGAAAAAAAGTAATCAGTTCAAAATTGTCATTTACCTTCTTTAAGGCTTCAATATAAGGACTAATTGTTTCGTCACTACTCCCTGAAATAGCTATAAATTTAGACATCTGCGACCTCCTTTAAAAACCTGTTTTTAATTATATTTATTTCGCCTGCTCTTAATCGGTTCATTAAATCAGGAATCTCCAAAGCAATATCTCGGGCCATTAATCCTCTCTTTTCATATTCACCAGACAGTGTTTCCCCTGCTGCTCCATGAAGATAAACAGCGAGAAGGATTGCTTCCTTCAAACTTACTCCCTGGGCTATAAAACTGGCAAGAATACCTGCAAGCACATCACCCGAACCTGGGGTTGCCAGGGAGACATTACCCACTGGGCCAAAAAATACCCTGCCATCCGGAAAAGCCATAATTGTGGGATTACCTTTTAATAAAAGTAACAGGTTATTTTTCCTGGTGAAACTCCTAACTTCCTCTATAATCGTTTTTTTATCAGGATAATTGCAATCTTTTCCGGTTATAAAAGCATATTCTCCGAAATGAGGGGTTATAATCGTGGAAAACTTTCTCTCCTTCAATCTTTCCAGATTTTCTCTTACTACCAGTAAAGCATCGCCATCAATTATTAATGGCAGGTGACAATTATCAATGATTTTTTCAACCAACTGCAAGCTTTCCTTTTCTCTACCTAAACCAGGTCCAACAACCATTACCTGGCATTTGGGTAATAGGTCAGTAATAGCACTTAAATCATCTATCGTTAGATAACTCTCCTTTATAGAAGGCCCTGCTAAAACAACTTCCGGTACCCAGTTAGTTAGGGCACTCGCAGCAGTTGTAGGAATCAGGGAATAAATATATCCTCCACCAGCTTTAAAATAACCCATTGAAACAAAAATTGGAGCACCCTGGTAATTGTAGGACCCCCCAACAAATAGCAATCTACCAAAAGAACCTTTGTGACTATCTTCTTTTCTAACTGGTAAATATCTACTTATCAGTGCTTCAGTTATTATTTTCGTTGAAAAGTGCGAGGGGTCTACGGTTCCACCAAGGTTAGCTATAACTATTTTCCCTGCTAATCCTCTTCCGGGATAAAAAAGCAGCCCTGGCTTTAAGGTTCCCATAGTAACCGTATAATCTGCTTGTATAGCTATCCCAAGAATATCCCCGGTATCAGCACTCACCCCGCTGGGAATATCAACAGAAACTACTCTGGCAGAAGATTCGTTAATAATTTCAATAATTTCTTGATAATTAGCTCTCACCTCATCTTTAAGACCCAAACCCAGAAGTGAATCTATTATAATATCAGAGCCCCGAGTTTGTTCAATCGCTTCTTTGCTTAAACTTTCAGTAAATATTTTTACTTCCAATCCTTCCTTACAACATAGGTCTAAATTTTTCCGGGTTAAAGGAGTTGCTCTTTCCATTGAATCTAATAGGTAAACCTTAATATCCCCATATCCCCTATTAAATAAGTACCTGGAAGCAACCAATCCATCCCCACCATTATTCCCGGGCCCACACCAAACAGTTATTTTTTTATGTTTAACTGGTTCAATTTTACTGATAAATAAAGCAATTTCTTTACCTGCATTTTCCATCAAAACATCAACAGTAATTCCCTGTTCTTCTATGAGAATCCTTTCATACTGCCTGACTTCTTCTGAATTTAATACCAGGTCAGATATTTTCAATCACCACCTGAGAAACAACCATGTTTCCATCATGACTTAAACTAAAATGAATGTTATATTCCTTAAAGAGAGGGTTCAGATTAAGCGTTTCCTCAGAAAACCTGATAGTTGGAGCTCCTTTAAGGTTATCCAGCACTTCGGTAGTATCAAATCGAAACCCCTTCCAATATCCTCCCATAGCTTTAATCAGTGCTTCCTTTACGGAAAATCTGCCAGAAATGTAGAGGATTGACCTACCAGATTCATAATACTCTCCCATTTCTTTTTCGGAAAGAATGCGCCAAGCAAATGTATCCCCCCATTTGTCTATTACCTTTTTGATTCTGTCTATGGAAACTATATCAATACCTATGCCTATAATCATACTCTATTATTTTACCTTATGTGCCGTTGTATATTTAAACTTTAACGATTTTACAGAAATATCCGTCTTTCATCATAATTAAATCTACCCCAAATAGGTCTACGATAATTACTGGACCTTAATAAGCTCTTCATCTTTAAGCCATCCTTTATCTTTATTTGTTTCTATAAGACTGCTCCAGTTTCTCTGAGAGTCTAATAATCCTCTTCTGGATAGCGAAATAGTCCAGAGACCTTTTATACTGCTCCAGCCTTTCTTTACTTTCCCTGCTTACCAACTCTGATTTCTGTAATCTTTCATAGGGTATATGAACATCATACCTCTTCCTGACCTTAAGACCTACCCTTTCTTTGCTAACCAACTTCATGGTGGGGATAAAGTAATTGTGTTTGATACAGCTTCATCAGCTCCTCTAATACCATCCATTCTTCTTCACTGTCGTATCTTTGGTAGCCGGTGTACCTTCTTACCATAGACCAGTTCTTGCTTTCACGAGGGTATAGCAGAGTACTTTTCAATATTTTGTTCAACACCAAGTATTTTTAAGAAGTATGAACCAAATTTAAAAACTGCTATTGGTTATATAAAGCAAGGAGATGGTTATCTCCTATGGATAACACCTATAACCTATTACGGAGACTCCCTAGTCGTTAAATATATGTATGATACTTATGGACCAGAAAGGGTGATGAATCTAATCTTAAGTAAAGAATCTAATCTTCCCATGGCCTTGAGGAAAGAATGGAATCTTAATTCCAGGCAATTTGAAGATGGTTGGTTAATTTGGGCTTGCAAAGAGTTTGGTTTAGATTTTGGAAAGTTATATGGTCCAAGAATATCTATTTCTCCTTCAATTGGTTTGCCAGGTAGGGATTTAAGTATTTCAGGGGAAAACCTAAAATACTCAACCCCATACCGTATTTACTTTGATTTAAATGGAAATTACAGTTGGGACCCAAATGAGGTCTTTACAGACTCAGTTACTACTATATCAGGCACACTTCCTGATTTGATTACTATTACTGTACCAACTGTTCAACCTGGTAAATATTATGTGAGAATAGATTTAGAACCTTATGTAGCACCTTCAGAAGCTAACATCGCCTTTACCATACCTTACCCTCCAACTATCAGCACATCTGTATCCCCTACCTCCATAGAAAAAGGCAAGACAGCCTCCCTCACCTGGTCATCAACTAACGCTACCTCGATAACCGTTACCCCCTCTATAAACATAAGCCCCTTACCTCTTTCAGGTTCAGCAACCATATCCCCAACATCAACCACTACCTATGTATTTACCGCTACCGGTCCTGGGGGCACTGCTACTGCTAGTACAACCTTAACTGTTACCGAACCACCTCCCCCACCCCCACCTCTTTATAGAACCGTAGAACTTCGTATAGGTTCTACTATCTATAAGGTAGATGGAGTAACTAATACTATGGATGCCGCTCCCTACATAGAAGAGGGCAGAACCATGGTACCGGTAAGATTCTTAGCTGAAGGCTTGGGTGGTACAGTAGGATGGGATAATGCTACTAAAACTGTTACTGTTAGATTTACCAAACCTATCTTAGAGATAAAACTAATAATAGGCAATCCCACCGCCATTGTAAATGGCCTAAAGGTTCCCATAGACCCTAAGAATCCTAAAGTAGTACCTGTTATCAAGAACAACCGTACCTTTGTTCCTTTAAGATTCTTAGTAGAACAGATAACAGGTTCTACTATAGAATGGATACCTCCTGATACAATAATAATGAAACTACCGAGGTAGATATAAAGCGGGGATTGCCACACCCCGTACCTATTGGAGATTGGTGAATAGGTGCAGGGCTCGTAAAGACAAGTGGGGTAAAATTAAAATAGAGTTGACCCCATTTACCATTTACACTCCCTCTTGGCATAACCTCTACCTCCTTTAGCCAAATAATCTTTTGAAGAAGCCTCTTTTCTTTGGTTGTTCCTCTTTCTT
>QLUP01000032.1 GCA_018725485.1 Candidatus Lithacetigena glycinireducens
TACTAAATGTGCCGAAGTGGCGGAATTGGCAGACGCGCTACGTTCAGGGCGTAGTGGGAAAATCCTCGTGGGGGTTCGACTCCCCCCTTCGGCACCAATAATTTTATATGCTTAAAGACTCAATTATTCTCAAAGATGTTAAAAAAGTTCACCTTATAGGAATCAAGGGAAGAGGAGTGGTTTCTTTAGCTAACCTTCTCTGTCATCTCGGTTTGGAAGTTACAGGTTCAGACACCTCTGAAACCTACCTTACCGATAAATTGCTTTCCAGGTTACCAGTAAAGGTTTTTGAAGGTTTTAACCAGGAAAATATCACTGCAGCTACAGATTTAATTGTATCCTCAGTTGTTTATTACGACTACCGCAACCATCTTCCTTTGCTAAACAACCCAGAAGTTGACCACTCCCTTAAAAACCATCTTAATATTTATGCTTACCCCCAGTTTGTAGGCAAACTGTTCCAGGAATCCCGTGGTATCGCTATTTCGGGTACTCATGGAAAAACTACCACTACCGCTCTTACAGGTTTAATTTTTGAAAGAGGGGGCTTAGACCCAACCACTATATGCGGTGGAGAAATAATTGAATGGGAAGCTAATAGTCGTGTTGGAAAGAGTAATTACTTCATTCTGGAAGCTGACGAATACCGCGAATCCTTTTTAAACTATGAACCAGAAATACTGGTGGTGGGGTCGTTAAGCTACGACCACCCAGATTATTTTAAATCCTTCGACGATTATCTATCTGCTTATGTAAAACTTGTTAAACAGGTTAAACCAGGAGGCATTATTTTTGTCCTGGGAGATAACCCCAACTCCCTTAAAGCTGTTGAGTCTTTTGATAAAAACAAGATTATCACTTATGGGGTTTCTAAAGGTATGGATTTGACCATTCCTGAAAGACAGGTTAACAATGGTTTTCAACAGTTTACCGTTCAATATAACGGTAAGTATGTAGGAAAATTCTCTTTTCCCCTTCCGGGTGTAGGATACCTGCAAAATGCTTTGGTTTCTATCGGTATAGCTCTGGAAAAAGGGGTAAACCTTAAAGCAATAGAGTCCTCGCTTAAAGATTACCAGGGTACTAAAAGACGCTTTGAGTTAAAAAGACGAACTCCCTATCTGGTAATTGACGATTATGCCGGACTTCCCAGAGAAATTGAAACCACCCTTAAAGGTGTCCGGGAGTTTTACCCAAAAAGTACCATCTGGGCAGTATTTCAACCGCATACTTATAGTAGAACCGAAGCGCTCCTGGAGGATTTAGCCAAATCCCTGAATTATGCTGACAGGGCAGTGATTCTTAATATCTATGCTCCCCCCCGGGAAAAGGAAGGAAAAGTTCATTCTCTTGATTTGGTAAAACTGCTCGGAAAAAAAGGTATCTACCAGAAAACTAATTCAGAAGCTGTCGATTATTTACGGAACGAAGTAAAAGATAATGATGTAATAATTACCATGGGTATAGGAGAGGTCTGGCCGGTGGCAGATGCCCTGTCACTTTAAAACCCCAGCATCCTGGACCTCTAAGAAAACATAACTATCAGAAATTTTTACGAAAACTTCTAATCTCACTGGCACACCTAAATCAGCTTCGTTAAAAGGGTTTAATCCTCCAGTATAACCACCAACATAGATGGCTCCTGTTTTATCCTTTAATAACCATAACTCTCCTAATTTTGAGGGTGGCTCTTTTATTCTTTCATCTTTCTGAAAACCCCAGAACTCCCCAATAACCACAATTCTCTGGTTTTCATACTTCTGGGGATTCTTTAAGATACTGCTTATAGACACACTGCCATCCTGGTTTTCAGACCGACAGGCATTAAGACCTGCTAAAAGGGTTAATATCAGCAAAAATAAGGTAATTCTTTTTAAATAAAACATAAAAACCTCCTTTATAATCTAATAAGAATAACATATTTAATTGAATAAAGACTATTTTCCTGTTACTTATAGCTACCACTGGTTTATAATATAGCATGGAGTTAACAGTCCTGTACCCACACACTAAAAGCAAGTTTATGGCTAAGTATTTACTTCACCAACATAAAATCAGGTGGGTTAAAATAGGTGAAGAGATACCCGACACTCCCCTGCTGGTTACTGCGGGTGGTGATGGAACCATTAATTATGCTGTTAATAATATAAACTTAGATAAAACTAAACTTTTAGTTCTCCCTTTAGGGCGAGGTAACGCTTTTGCCAGGATTTTTAATCTTCATATAGGCCTGCTATCTGACAACGATATCCTCACCGGTGTGGAGTTGGAAGCTCCACTCATGGAAGCCAACAATCTCCTGGCTATTTTTGGCGCGGGTATAGGTAAAGGTGGAGAGGTTGTGCACTATGCTAACCCTTATTCTCAATTTGGATTTCCATCCTACCTTTTAAGCGCCATAAAAGCTATCCAGACCAATCCCTCCCATAATTTCAGAATTAATAATATCCTTTACGATGATTTGTTAACAGCAGAGATTTCTCTCTGGGGTAAGTCTGGCTTTGGTTTGCCTTATACTAATAACCCCGCTTTTGGTCCTTACCTGACCATGATAAAAGGAAACCCTTTAATGGCCGCTTTCAAATTTTTACTGGGCCAATTTCCGGATTGGGAAGGAGCAACAACTATAAAAGGAGATGCATTTACCCTGGAAACCGAAAAAGAGATTAATGCTCATATTGATGGAGAAAGCTTTTTAACCCGTTATTTAGAAGTAAAATTATCTACCAAAAAGGTAAAAATTATCAAGCCTCAAATTAATTCATTTACCAATTTTTGAAATATTTCTCCCCGTTCTTCAAAGTTAGAGAACTGGTCAAATGATGCGCAAGCTGGAGAAAGTAAGACAGTATCGCCCTTTTTAGATTTCTCATAAGCTAATTGAACCGCCTCTGGGAGATTTTCCAGCATAAAATAATTACTAAATCCAGCTAAGCAGAGCGCTTCAGCAATTTTATATTTAGTACTTCCTATAAGATAGACATGTACGACATTGTTATCATAAATTTCTTTACCCATTTCTGAAAAGTCAATGTTCTTATCACTTCCACCTAAAATAAGGTGCTTGGGTCCTGGCACAGCTTTTAAGGCGGTAATGGTAGCCTGAGGGGTGGTGGCCTTAGAGTCATTTATATAGACTACGCCTTTTAATTCCCTGACTTTCTGTAAACGGTGAGGTAATCCGCTGAAATCTTTAATGGCTTTGGCTATTTGTAGAGATTGGACACCTACAAAAGAGGTTGCTGAAACAGCTGCCAGAACATTTTGCAGGTTGTGAAGCCCCGGTAAAGGTATATCTTTAATAGAAATCACCTGGGTTTCTTCACCTTCATAACGGGTATAAATAATATCATTTTTTACGAAAGACCCCTCCAGTCCATGCTCCTTAGTGGAGAAATAAGCTTTACGGGTATTAGCTTTTTCCATTAAAATCTGCACTTTGGTATCATCTAAGTTACCAATAAGCAAATCAGAAGGACCCATATTCTTAAAAAGGCGAGAGATGGTGGTTTCAAATTCTTCAAGGGTGCTATGCCTATCCAGATGATCGGGAAAAATATTGAGAATCAGGGCAATTCGGGGACAAAACGCATCAATAGATTCCAGTTGAAAAGAGCTGACTTCCACTACCAACCAACCAGCAAATGAAACCCTGGAAATAACTTCGGTTAAAGCTGGTCGTATATTACCTCCCAGGCCGGTTGGAATGCCTGAGTCCTTAAGTATTTTGTAAATAAGTGATGTGGTAGTGCTTTTTCCATGCGTTTCACTTACCGCAATTATGGGAGTTCTGGTATTCCGATAAGCTAACTCGAGCTCTCCCCAAATTGGTATTCCTTTTCTTTTAGCTTCTTTAATTAACGGGATTCCAGGGGAAACCCCCGGGCTTAGAATTATCAATTCTGTTTCTTCTAACAAATCTAAGGGATGTTTTCCCAGAACCAGTTGAACCTCATTCAGGGGGGGCTCATTAAAAAAATCTTTAACGGTAAGCTTCAAATCAGTTCCTGTTACTTTAGCTCCTTTACTCAGCAAAAGCTTAGCAGAACCTATCCCGCTATCAGCTAAACCCACAATCAGACATTTTTTTCCTTCATATTCCATTATTTAGCACCTTCAATATCTCTTCCATATTAACCCCTCGAGAACCCTTGATAAGCACCAGGTCATCTGGCTTAAGGTTCTCTTTTAACCACCTACCTGCCATTTTGGAGTCATTAAAATGGTTGCCCGGGGTACCTTTTGAACGAAATAACCTGGCGTTTTCTCCAACCGTGATAAGTACCTGGGGTGCTAAACCCTCAATAATTGGAGCAAATTTCCTGTGCTCCTCTTCTGCCAGTAACCCCAGTTCTCGCATCTCTCCCAGTATTAAAATCTTTCTTTTGCCTTCAAGATTACTGAACAATTCAAGCGAAGCTTTTAAAGACAGGGAGTTAGAATTATAATAATCTACCAATAAGGTAGCTCCGAAACACTGTTTCTTTTCCATCCTGCCCCAGATTGGCTTAAAATTGGTTAAAGCTTTAGTTCCTTCCAGAGGAGGAATACCCATAAGGAAACCAATTGCTAAAGCACCTAAAGAGTTCATTGCCATATGCTTCCCCATTACATCTTTCATAAAATAATTGACCCCTCCTTCCGGGGTTGAGGCTATTATTTCCGTTCCTTCCAGGCTGGAATTAATTTTTTTCATCCTGAAATCCCGCCCCTTATAACCATAGGTAATAATCTTCTTTAAGCAACTACTACCCAACGACATAACCAGTTTATCATCAGCATTTAATACCACCCAGCCAGTTTCGGAAATTGATTTCAGCAAAACCCCCCCCTCTTCTTCTTTGACCCCTTCTAAAGAGCCAAAATATTCGGTATGAGAGGGACCAAGGGCAGTAATTATTGCCGCTGATGGTTTTATAATGTCAACCAAAAGATTCAAATCACCTATTTTTTGAGCTCCATACTCTACCACTCTAACCTGTGGATTTTCTTCATCATTAAGTAGGTATAGAGGTATACCTATCTCGGTATTCATATTACCCGGTGTTGCGCTTACCTGGTATTTGCAGGACAATACTTCTCTTATCATTTCTTTGGTGGTAGTTTTACCCACACTTCCACCTACTCCAATAGTAAAGGTTGGGTTTTTTTGAGAAACCCATTTACCCAGGATAATTAAAGCTGAGAGCGTATTCTCTACGATTATTTCCAAGGGGAAAACGCTCATTTTTTCTTTCAGCAAGGCTCCTTTAGCACCCCTCTCCTGAGCATCAGCACAAAAGAGATGCCCATCGGTATTCTCACCTTTTAAAGCAACAAAAAAAGACCCCTCTCGGGCCTCCCTTGAATCAGAAACATAATGGGAAAAACTGATACCTTCGTCCCCTATGAGTTTCCCTGAAACTATCTGGTTTAATAAACCTGCTTCAATTAACATTTTTCGCCAGTATCAACATCCGGGTTGATTCAAGATTCAAGGCTGTCCTGTTATAGTCCCCAAATACCTTCTCCACCAAAAAACCTGTTTCTTCCAATATTCGTTTCATCTCGGCAAAGGAATAAAGTCTTAATTCCCTTTTAACTTCTTTCTTCTCTTCCTTACGAAAGTAAATTCTTCGAGTATGTTGAATACCAGTGTGAATATCAAAGCGGTGTCTTTCCAATAGGGTAAAGGCAGGATATTCCCGAATTTCATCTGTTTTGAAGTATCTGATTATATGGTCGCGGTTCTCCAGGTCAAGAAATAAGTATCCTCCATTTCTTAACACCCGGTTAATTTCTAACAGAGTTTTGGCATCATCTTCTTCGGTAAAATACCCAAAAGAGGTGAAAAATAAGGTTACTAAATCAAAAATATTGTCCTGTAAAGGAAGTTTCCTCATGTCCCCCTGAATCAAATCCATATTTCTACCTTTGCTATTACTTTTTTCCCGGGCTTTTAACAGGTAATTGCGATTAAAATCAAGCCCTACCACTCTATAAGAATGCTGGGAAAATACTTCCAAGTGTCTTCCATATCCACAACCAAGGTCAAGAATCAAACTATCTCTGGTAACCCCAGTTTCTGTAAGAACAAAGTTTACCTGCTGAATATTTCTTTGTGGATCGTCTTTAATAAGAAGTGTCCGGAGGTAATCTTGGTCAAAATATGAACCAGGCCAATCTTCCAACTTTATTCAAAAGATTTTATGGATAATCTTAAAGCTTTCCCCCTGGTAGTACCCACCCCCAGAAGGTCACCCCATTGAAAGAGAGAAAGAACAGGAATAGTTTTCAAAGAATATGTGCCTATACTCTCCACCCGGCTATCCTGGGTAATCTGAAAAGCTTTCAGATTCCAGATGAAGTTGCCAGTTTCTTTATCTTTTTCTCCTCGGGTTGAGATAACAATTTCACCATTTCTCATAACAGCTACGGTTTCGCCTCGCAAAACATTGGTGGTAGTTTGATAACTCCATACCGTTTCCATCTTTTCCCCGCTCTTAATAAGGTACAGACTAAGAATATCCTTATGATCTGGGGTTGAATGGTAAGCAGAAACGAGAAAATGATCAGGTCGGGGGTGTTTATAAAAACTAAGGAAAATACCTTTTATTTCCAGCGACTGGTTATCGTTTCGGTTGAGAATAACCCTGTTTTCAGCAGGAACAGTAACAGCAAGAGTATGTTTTGAATCAAGCATAAGAAAGTCAATAGCATTTTTTACTTTAAAGACAGTTTTGTTATCCAGAGTGTAAACCCCGGTGGAAGAAAGGTAGTAAATATTGCCATCACTATGTTTATACAACTTAAACGGTGTTTCAGCGTATTTCAAAGTTTCTAAGATTTTAGCCTGAGATGAACTGATTTTATGAATAACCCCGCTTTTATCGGTTAGTTCAATAGAAGCGAGTAGAACATCATCATCCTGAAAAACCACTGATTTTGGATTCCCATCCATAAACTCATAATAAAGAGGTTCTCCTTCCCTGGAAATGATACCGATACTTTTATCTTCTCCAGCAAAAGCCATCTTATCGCTGGTTACGGTCATAGAAACCAATTTAGGGGCTATAAGTGACGATAAACCCCCAGACTTATCAATATGATAAAAACGTCTAGCCATTTGCGAATAAAGATAACTAACTTCGCCACTTGGAAGGGATATCCCTGCATCCACCCAGACATCAAAGTAAGTAACTTGATTATCCTTCCCTTGAGATTCAATTTTAGGTATTTCTATGACCAGTTCATCTGTTATAGAAGCCGTATTATTCTGACCATTTTTATCTACAGGTAAAAATGGTAAGCCACTAACTCTCGCAAAGTAATATATTCCTCCTGCCAAAGATATAATTAACACCGATAAACAAGCGATAATAAAAATATATTTTTTATTCAATTAGCACCACCTTAAAAAATTTTTGTATACTATGATTATACCATAAAATAACAGGTGCTTATGAATACACTGATTATCGCAGAAAAAATGAGCGTGGCAGTTTCTCTTGCCCGTTTTTTAAAACTTGAAAAGAGTAAGGACGGCTTTTTTCAGGGGAATAATTATATTATCTCCTGGGCGTCTGGCCATTTACTTGAGCTCTATGACCCTGATGATTACGATAAAAAGCTTAAATGGTGGTCCTGGAAAACCCTTCCCATAATTCCAGAGGTCTTTAAAATAAAATCCAAAGACAATAAACAACTCGAAATACTTTTAAAACTAATCAAGAAAAAAGATGTTAAACAGTTAGTAAATGCTTGTGATCCAGGAAGAGAGGGAGAATTAATCTTCCGATATATATATGAATACAGTCAATGCCAGACTCCTGTTAAAAGGCTCTGGTTAAATGCCTTAACTCAGGAATCTATAGCAGAATCTTTTAAAAATTTAATTAATCAGGAAACTTTAGACCCCTTATTTTTAGCCGCTAAAAGTCGTGCTGAAGCTGATTGGCTGGTGGGTATTAATGGATCCCGCTCCTTTACTTTAAAGCACAAGCTTCTCCTTCCTGTAGGCAGGGTTCAAACACCTACCCTGGCAATAATTGCCAAACGAGACCGGGAGATAGAATCCTTTACCCCACAAACTTTCTACGAATTATTTGCAGATTTTTCAGCTGATAAAGGTTCTTACCGGGGAAAGTGGCAAGGAACTGAGGGAGATAGGTTATTTGATAAACAAAGGGTGGAAGAAATACATGCCCTAATAAAAAATAAAAAGGGTGCTGTAAAAACATTTAAAGAGACTGAAGAAAAAGTGGTGGCTCCCCTGTTATTTGACCTGGGAGCCCTACAAAAAGAAGCTAACCAAAGATTTGGCTTTTCCGCTTCTAGAACCTTGAAAATCGCTCAAAGTCTATACGAAGTGAAGAAACTAATAACCTACCCCAGAACTGACAGTAAATATCTCCCTGCATCTTATGTCAAAGAGATACCAGCAATACTAAAAGCGTTAAGGAACTCGATTTATTTTCCTTATACAGGTCCCCTAAAAAAAACAACTAACCTTAAAACCAGGATTTTTAATGACAGTAAAGTAACTGACCATCATGCTATAGTACCTACCTCAACCGAACCGGTTTTAAGCACCTTAAATAAAGACGAACATAGAGTTTACGATGCTATCGTAAGAAGATTTATAGCTGTTTTTCACGAACCAGACCTATACCGAAAAGTTTACATAGAAACCCTGGTAGAAAAAGAGTTGTTTATTACTTCGGAAAAAGTGATGGTTAAACCCGGATGGTCCGTAGTTTATGATAGGATACCTGGAGAAACTAAGATTACTTTCAAGTTGCATAAGGGTGACCCGGTACAAGTTACCAATTCCTATATCGAAGAAGGGATTACCCAACCCCCTCCTCATTATAACGATGGTACGCTTATTTCCATTTTGGAAACTGCCGGGAAACTAATTGATGATGAAGAACTAAAAGAGGCTTTAAAAGACAAGGGGTTGGGCACTCCAGCTACCCGAGCGCAAATCATAGATAAACTAATTCTGCATAGGTATATAGAAAGAGACGCTAATTTTTTAAAGATTACCCCTAAAGGTAAAGAGTTCGTTGAAGTTATTGAAAAAGAAAACCCCGATTTGGCCTCTCCAGATCTTACAGCTGGGTGGGAATTCAGACTTAAAATGATAGAGAAAGAAAAAGAAACCAGGGACTCATTTATGAAAGATATTAAAGAGTTTGTAACCAATATGGTTGAAGGTATTAAGACCTCCGAAGCCAGTTCTGCGCTTACGTTAACCAGCAGGATAACCCTGGGAATTTCCTGCCCCTTATGCGGGAAAAATATAAAAGAAAACCGTTTAGCTTACGCTTGTGAAGGATACAAGGAAGGCTGTAAGACGACTATCTGGAAAAGAAGTTTTGGTAGAACCATATCTTCTAAAGAAGCAGAAAAACTATTGGAAAATAAAAAGATTGGACCCTATTGGTTTACCTCCAAAGCAGGGAAAAAATATTCAGCTTCCCTGGTTCTTACTGAAAACGGAGTTACCCTGGAGTTTGAAAATAAACTTCCTTCCGAAAAAGGTTATCGAAAAAGCGACCAGAGAAATAAACAAAC
>QLUP01000033.1 GCA_018725485.1 Candidatus Lithacetigena glycinireducens
ATGCAATTTCTCGCCAACGAATAAATATAAGTTTCAAAATTACCTTTACTTACATCAAAAGAAGGTAATGCTTTATATACTTTTAATAAAATATCTTGCATCAAATCCTCATTATACCTTCTATAATGTTTTGATATGCAATATCTGACAAGGTTCTCCAAATTAGTAGAAAACTCTTTGGAGTTTTGTCCGTAGGTAAGATATATTTCATATAGTTTGGGCAAGGAGACCCCCCGCCAAACTTGAGGAGGAATTGCCCCTCCTTTCTAAAAGCTTGACTTTCTCTAATATTTGAGGTATACTAAACCTATGAAATTGACACTGCAAGTAAAACTTTTGCCTACTACAGAACAAGCTAATACTCTCTTGAATACCCTGAAAGAGTGTAATAAGGCTTGTAACCAAATATCTGATGTTGTATGGCAAAATAGAATATTTAATCAACTTAAAGTCCACCATCTTGTTTACCATCACTTGAAGAAAACCACTAAACTTTCTGCTCAAGTTATTGTTCGTTGTATTTCTAAAGTAATTGACGCTTATAAGATTGATAAGAAAAAGAAACGATTTTTTAAGCCTCTCGGTGCAATTACTTATGACCCTCGTATTCTTTCTTATAAAAAAGGTATCCAAGAAGTTTCTATCTGGTCTGTTGATGGCAGGTTGAAAATCCTTTTTGTATGTCATAATTCTAAATACCTTCCTTATATCAAAGGTGAAGCAGACCTTGTTTATAAGAAAGGTAAGTTTTATCTTTTTCAGACCGTTGAAGTTCCTGAAGAGGATGTTAAGGATGTTGAGGAGTTTATAGGGGTGGATTTTGGGAGAAATCAGATTGCAACTCTTTCTGATGGAACTCAATATGGTTCTGAAACTCTTAATAAGGTTAGAGATAAATATTTCAAAGTGCGTCGCTCTGTTCAAAGCAAATGCACAAGAGGTTCTAAAAAACTCTTGAAAAGGCTTAAAGGCAGAGAACAGAGATTTGCCACTATTACCAATCACACAATAGCCAAACAAGTTGTCCAAAAAGCCAAGTCTCTTAATAAGGGAATTGCTATTGAAGATTTGACCCATATTAGGGAAAAAACTGTCGTAAGAAAGGCACAAAGAAGAAAACATCACTTGTGGGCTTTTGCTCAACTTCGCAACTTCCTTTCTTACAAAGCTAAACTTGCTGGTGTCCCTCTTAAAGTGGTTGACCCTCATTACACCAGCAAAACTTGCAATGCGTGTAAAATGATTGGCAATAGGAACGGCAAGCACTTTAGTTGTCCACATTGTAGCAATGTTTTTGATGCTGATATAAATGCGGCTAAAAATATTGCACAGCTGGGGGCGTTTTGTAAACCGCCCCGAAAAGATACGAGTATGTTGAATTCTGTTTCGCATATTCCTCTTAAAGCCCCTTCCAATCTTTGATTGGTGGGGGTAGTTTACATAGTTTCATTTTATTTTGTTTTAACTTTTTTAACCGGCTTTGTGGTAATTCCCTTTTTCTTAGTCATCCTTAAACACCTCCTTATAAGGTTTAAAATTTAACTTATACCAGGTTATCTCCTCTGTCTCACTACTCCATAAAACAACACTCGGCTCTAACATCATATCCCATTTAGTCCGCCTTAATCTGACAACTGCCCCCGGATTTATTGTCCAGCCATTCTCAAAGTGCTCCCACCTAAAATGATAATCACCTACTAACCGCAACCTATAATTGACGGTCTGGTTAGCAAACTGACTACAACTTACTATATTCTGTGCTAATAATTGTGGTTCATTGCCTATCATTTTGTGTATTACAAGCACATTTTTTTTCATAACATTATTATTTTCTGGTTGCGGTATTTCTCCATAAGGTCTTACCCCATATAACACCACATCATCAAGTTCTATTTTATCCTCAATAACAGTTATAACTTTTTCTAATTTTAACCAGTATAGCGGTGTTTTTTCTGAAAATAAATCGTGGTTTCCTAAAACACAGTAAATTGGGATAGCAAATTCTTTAAACAAATCAACATAACTGTATATAAAGTCCTTTTTTTGTTTAGGATAATCAAAGAAATCTCCTGCCTGTAATATAAAATCAACCCTCTGCTCTTTTGCAATAGTCAATATTTGTCTTACCTTATCCCTTTGCACCTGTGCAAAATCATCTATCCTTCCCGCAGGTGCTTTCTCACGCAAGTGTAAATCACCTACTAAAATTGCCTTCATAATTCTTCCTTTGATGCCCATCAATAATGTTATATTTACCCCTGTGCTTCCAGACAAAAATAGGGAAAGTAAATCCATATTTTTGTATTGATAACTTCAATTTCTCATATCCCTCTTTTGATAGCGTTTTAAGTGAGCCCTGAAAATCCTTTAATGTGCCGATGTCAACTAACTCGTTATATTTACAAGTAATACGGATAAGTTTATTCATAACACCCCTCTATGCTTAATATACGCTATTTTACGATGATGTGTCAATAGTATCCTCCGGCAAACTATCATATATTTCAGCAAGAGCACTACCCCTTATTTTTACATCTGGTAATGCCTTCGCTCTTGTTATCACCTGTTCCAACCTCTCTGCCTCTGGCATATTACTTGTATCATCTATAATCGTTTTTAAAGCAACCATAGCCAGATGCTTTATAGTTCCAGATACTTCACTTTTTATAATATCTACAGGTTCACCTCTTTCTATTCGCTCCATCCTCCACGCCTCTTTTATCAATTGCAACGCCAAATTCTTATCACCCAACCACTCAACAATAAGTTTTTTCTCTCCTGTCACCTTATCAATTACTTCAATTTGTCTAAACAATTCCCGATAGCCAAGTTCTTTTAGTTTTTCTAACCTCTCCAGGTCCTTCACTTTCTGTTCTGTTATCTTATCCATTATCTTTTCGCTATTTCTAAGTTGCACCTGCTTTAACTTTTCCTCATTAAGTTTTATATTCTCTTGTCTCTTTGCTACCCATTTCTCCTTTGCACATTTAATTTCAATTGCTTGTGTAGATATATTATACTTTTTGGCTAGCTCTCCTAATGTAATATTTGGAGAATTTAGATATTCATATCTTATAGGTAGCCACGCTATCCTCTGATATTTTTTCCTTTGCCTTTTTTCAATATCCTTATAGGATTTGGTAGGCATAACTTATTTTTCCTCTTTCCCTTAAATTATATTAAATTATATGCCAGAAATCAAGAAAACGCTATTAGATGCACAAAAAGGGGTAAAATTAACGAGTTTTGAGTTTTCAGGTATCATAAACCTATCCTTACCTATTTTCACGCAATTTGAGGCATTTTTGAAGCAATTTGCCCTATTTTAGATAATCCCCCAGCCCTTTAAGCCCCATTTACTTTATAAAATAACGCCCTCCCTCTTTGTATCTCTGCAACTATTGTCAATTTTTCTCCATCGTATTCTAATATCCTTACTCTACTTTCCTCAACCTTTTGCCATACCTGAACCTTGCAATGTTGTAGTGGGAATTTATATTCAGCAAGTTTATCAAGTTTTTTCTTTATATCGCTATGGTAAGTTGCTTGGACAAATAATACCTTTTCCTCTGGGTGGAGTGCAAGTATATCACAACCAAAAAAATCATTGCCAACAAACCTTACCGCACCACCAATGTATAACGCTTTTTTACCAGCAAGATGGACCTGATATCCTTGCTTCTCCAACCACTCCTTGACATAATACTCAAACCTCCTTCCCTTTTCTTTTTTATTCACTTATCACCTCCTTAAAATAAATTACCCTGCCCACATTTTATACTCGATAATTCACAATACTTCTTTGATATGTCAACTAAAATTGCCTTTCTTTTTAATCTTTTTGCAACTACCCCTGTGGTCCCGCTTCCTGCAAATGGGTCTAATATAGTATTTCCAACATACGAGTATAATTTTATCAATCTATAAGGCAATCCCTCTGGAAATGCCGCTGGATGTTTTGATATTTCTTCTCTTGTAGGATAAATAGTCCAAACATTAGTTGAAAATCGTAAAAATTCTTTTGCCGTTATATCAATTTTTTCTTTGTCTCCTTCTAAATCATACTTTTCTTTTGACATTATTACAATATATTCTGAGCCGTCCCGCAAATAAGGGTTTGAAGGATTTTTCCACGAGCCCCAAGCAGTAGAATGACCAGGAACTACTCCCCCCTCCATTTTAACCCAAGTAAGCCACTCCCTATCAAGAAAACCAATCCTTCTTAGCAGAAGGGTTAAATCCAATGCTAGGAAGGCAATTCTCGTAAAGGTATGTTGCTTAATGCAAGATGGAACATTTACGCATAACCTACCACCAGAGACCAAAACACGATAACACTCCCTAAAAACATTTTCTAACATCCCAAAATATTTATCTTGTGACATCCTATCATAATGATTATCATAATCAATTCCAGCGTTATAAGGTGGTGAGGTAATTATTAAATGCACGGAGTTATCCTCAATAAAACTTAAATCCTGACTATCTGTGTTATAAATTTTGACTAGGTCGTCTTGATAGTATGTTTTCATAGAAATAAATTACCGCTCACTCCTTGCAATTGCTTGATTGCTGTATTGAGATAATTTTTATTTACCTCAATGCCGATATATTTTCTACATAACCTTTTTGCCACAAAAGAAGTAGTTCCAGAACCTAGAAATGGGTCCAATACCAAATCTCCTTTATTGCTCCATCCCTCAATACAAAGGGAGACAATTTTTTCTGGAAACCTTGCAGGGTGAGGTGGGTTTTCTAAGTGAACAGCAGGTATCTCCCAAACATTTCCCAATAGAGCCCCCTTTTCATTAAATTTCCATTTCCTTTTATCTTTTTTAGCCCAAATGCTTTTCGGTAATCTTAAACTATCTGGATTAAAAACATAACTATCACTTTTGATAAAGTGTAGTAGTTGCTCATACTTATTGACCAAATACCTATCATTTACAACAGGCATCTTATTTGGAATATACCAGATAATTCTCTGTCTTAATTTAAGCGGAGAAATATCAATAATTAAATCACTTAACCTAACTAAATTATTACTTCTTTGAACATCCATAATGTTGAATATTACATTTCCACTTTGCTTTAAAATTCGGTGAAATTGTTTGAATACATTTTCCATTGAAAAAATATACTCATCTAAACTTTGACCATATCCAATTTCATTTCCATTGTTGTATTTATGGATATTCCAGTAAGGTGGAGAGGTGACTATTAAAGATATAGTTTCATCTGGAATTAAAGGCAATATTTTTAAGCAATCGGACAACACCAATATCCCGTCGTCCTCTTGGTAAAATATCTCATCACTTAACTGTTCTTTCACTTGCTCAAACATTTTATTCTATAGGAGGCAAAGGAATAACTTTATCAAATTCAATGTCCTCTCCAACCGGCAAATTACGAAGCACATCTCTGAAACTCTCGCACTCGTTATACTGCTTACTTATCTTTTTCAACTCAATTTTCTGTCCCCTAATAATACCTTCATATGCAGTATTCTTTGCCTGTAATGTTTCTACCACTTGTTTGCAATCCTTCAACTCTCTGTTCAGTCGGGTGACATACATCCTTGTCTGACTAAGGATAATTACTATTCCCAGACAAATGGTAATAGCAAAAAGGATTTTGAAAAACTTGTCCTCGGTTCTGTGCCAGCGTTCCCTTGCGTTCCTCCAAAACCTTTTTAATTTCTTACTCATTTTTTACCTCCCTTGCGTCCCTTCCATTACAACTGTATTTCGGCATCTCCCATATAGAAAATGCTTTATGCTTTATGCTAAAAAAATCCCCTGTAAAAACAGGTATAATCCACTCCTCATTTTCACTTTTGGGAATAGCAAGATAACCTCCCCAATCACGGTAGTGCGCTTCAGGACAGATTAAAACAAGAAAAGTAAAAAGTTTCAAATCCCATTCTGCTTTTGTTTTACTCCACTTTGCGTGCAACTTACTCCATTTTGCTCCTGCTTTATGAAACTCTTTCTCTGCTTTTCTCAACTTCGCCTCCAACTCATCAAATTTCCTTTCCCCTAACTTGCTTATTTCATCTCTAATGCTTCTTACTTCCTCTAATGTGTAGCATTTACTCATCTTTTGCCTCCTTTTTCCTTATTAAATCAAGGAAACCCAACCAAACGCACAAAAACACGCCAAATTCGGGGATTTAGATTTTTTGGGTACCTACCCTATCCTTACTCCTTTTCGTTAAAATTTAACGGGTTTTTATGCCTCTGGCAGGTATCCCAGAAAAAATCCCCTACTTATTTTTTATCCTGCCACACACCAGACACTCTCCATCTACTACCTCTTCAACGTGCGCTCCACAAGTGCAATGCCCACCCGCTTCCAGCATTTCTCCTATGGTATCAAATCCCTCTCCCTGCTCTAACTCCTCGCTCTCACGCAATAGAGAGTTGTCTATTGCTGGTCGCTCTGGTTGGAAACGCGGACCTGTTTCATACAACCCCATTACTCTAAAAATTTGTGCTGTCAAATCAAACATTTTATGCCTCCTTTTGTTTTTGTTTTTTCCCAAAACTTAATTTCCCCAGAAACTATGCTTGCTATTTGATTGTAGTGCTCTGAAAATTTATTTGCTTCAAATACTCTAAACTCAAACTTATTGCTTTCCTCATCTTGGTAATGTAAAACTAAAATTGTATCTTCTGTGCAAACCCATCTACAGTTATCTCCATAATTCACACAAACACCAGCCCTACCCGTCTTTAACAATTTTGAGAACCTGCCTACTGATTGCCCACAGTCCCCTGATACTGACTGCCCATAACTCGTTGATATTGACTGCCCCCTGTTTCCTGATGTTGACCGTCCCCAATCCCTTGATATTGACTGCCCCCAATCCCCTGATACTGACTGTCCGCTGTCCCCTGCTATTGATTGTCCACAGTCCCCAGACATTGATTGTCCACAGTCCCCAGACATTGATTGTCCCTTATCTCCCGATGTTGACTGTCCATCAATATAGACAACTCTACCACGCACTTCATCTGCCTTTTTACTCATTTGACACCTCCTTTTTTTTGTTTTGTTTTTTTACTCTCTTCTTCCTCGTCTTTTTTTACGAGGTTAGTAAGGTAAGTTATTTGCGGGCAGAGTTGAAAACAATCCCAGCCACAGCCAATAAAACAGCACTCGGAATAAATACCCCTCTCGCATTTTGAACTTCGCTTTAAATTCTCCAGACACTTTCCCCTCACTAAATCGGGGCACTCCTTTCTTGCTTTCACTTGCAATACCTTTCTGGATTTGAGAAAGGAACTACTTTGGGTTATTGACCCGATGCCAACATTGCCGTTATCTGTTATCCTTATTAAGAACTTACTTTGCTTTTCTCTTAATGTCTTCTTTTTCCGCATCTTTGACCTCCTTGCTTTTACTTTCAAAATTTTTCTTGTCATACGCTCACCTCCTTATGTTTTTTTTGTTCTTTCTCTCTCTCCTCTCTCACCTCCTTGTGCGTTTTGACGCCTTCAATTTTTCTCACAAGTTCGTCGAGCTGTGAATCCGAATACGGATACCTTGCCTCTAACTCCCCCTCTGAAATACCTTCGTTATGTAGCCACTTCTGATACACGGAGTAGTGCAAATCATCAATAGGGTAGCCAGCGAGAGACATTACGGTTTTCCAGGTCTTAAATAGGGTAAATCTTATTCCCCCTATCCGTTGCATTAGGTCATAGGTGTATTTCCAATCTCTTCCTTTCTCATCTCTTGTTGTTTCTTTTTTCCCTAATTGCCAAAAGCGGTTCATATTGGGGAATTGTGCATCTTCCTTCAAAATGGTGTCAACCACATACTTAAAATTTACAATGTCCTTTAACTCGTTGTAAAAAAATTCCCTCTCTCTGCTCGTTAGTCGCTTGTCAAAGTTTATTTCTAATCTCCCAAACTCATACTCAAAAAGTTTTTTAGTCATCTTCTTCCTCCTCTAAAAATTTTTTCTTCCACTCCTCACGCTCATATTCTCTACCACTTCTCATTTGCAAATCAATTTTATCATATTGCTTTCTTAACTTTTCTGTGGAGAGAATTACATTTTGCCAGAAGTCATCTGCTTGACACCACTCTATTATTTGTCTTATTTTTTCGGGGTCTCTCTTGTCTATCCTTATCATTAGGTCAATATGTCTTGCCCACTTCTGTAAGTCAGGTTTTTTGTAGTCAGGTTTTCTCTCTATGATTTTATCTAATAAAAGTTTAGATAGTCCAAACTCAATTTGAGTTGGGACGAAAGATGTTTTAATTTCTTTTACTTCTTCTTCTTCTTCTTCTTCTTTACTTTCCTTTCCTTTACTTTTCTTTCCTTTACTTTCCTTTCCTTTGTTATACTTTGTTATAACATCGTCATCTTTTGTTATAACATTGTTATGTTCATCGTCATCTTTTGTTATAACATTGTTATCTTTTTTCATAACATTGTTATAACATTGATATTTCCACCTTGTAGTCATACCTTTTTTACCTGCTCTACTTCTTGCTAATCTTTTTTCTTTTCGCTCCTTTAAATTATTTAATACTCTATCGTTCCAAATAGAGTTATCATCTTTATTAAGTAATTTCAGTTGATACAATATTGTTATGATATTATTAAGTTTTTCTAACTCAACATTGAGTGAAAAAGCAACTCCCTCTATTTCATCAAGTTGTATTTTTCCACCCTGCTCATGTAGGATTTCTATAAGTTGCCAGTAAATTCCATATCCTTCATTTCCTAATCTCAATCTTAGTTGTAATATTTTTGGGTCGTTTCTTGCGTTATAGTCGTGTGGGAAGTAGTAAGCGTTATCTTTCATATTGTTTATTTCTCCTTTGTTATGTTTTGTTATAACGGTGTTAACGGTGTTATAACGGTGTTTACTTTTCTTTTTTTATTTCCTCCTTTTTTGCTTCCCACTCGTGCCCACATCTTCTACACCAAAAACCTTTATTTTTCTTGGTATAGAGTATG
>QLUP01000034.1 GCA_018725485.1 Candidatus Lithacetigena glycinireducens
ATACCTCGCACCTTGCCATAATACTTGGTTAAACCCTCGGTTTGAATTACCGTTCTCTTCTGGGAATAATTCATATCGCCTGCCTCCTTTCTTAGGTTTTTATTAACCTTATCTCACCGATTTTTTCTATTAATTCGTAGAATTCAAGCAAGAGAAGAAGATTATTAAAACCTGTCTCAAGCCTTATCAAATTAGCTATTTCCAGGATGCTCCTCTTACCGTCTGTCCAGTATATTGCTAAATCAGGGAGCAAATTGAAAGTGTCTTTATGTTCTTTTCTCAGGTTATACCATACATCACGGTCTTTATTGCTTAAGCGGTGGTAGTGATATTGCATATAGAAAGGTCCTGGATGAATTTTTTGGGGTATGGTCCGGGAAGCCTTCTCCTCTAACTCTGACAAATCTGATACCACTGCTTTATTATCTATGAAGGGGTCAAGTTTCTGGATTTCCTGGTGAGTAAAGGAAGTGATTTCATTTCTCCATTTTTCTGTGTCAATGCTGTGAATAATTCTTTTTAAAGATTCCAGGGCTTCAAGTTCTTGTTGGAGTGTAAATAGAGCCCTGTTTATAAAATATCTGGCATCTACCAAACCATCATTTTCTTCCCGTGATAAACTGGTAAGGCTGTTTTGAATAAACCTTAACAGGTTACATTTATACCTGGTTACCATTTCTCTGCCCAGCCATTCAGTTTCTTTTTCTCCAGCTATGGAGAGGAAAATTGCATAAACAGCACTTAAAGTTCCCACTCTTTTCATCATCAAGGGGTCTATTTTGTCAGGAGTATCCATAGAAGTGTGATAAAAGAGGTCAGGCCATTGGATGAGCATAGGGCAGGGGATATTGACTGTAGGGTCGCTTAATATAAAGTGGTCGCTTCCTCCACTATAGGGGGTTGGGGAAATTAGAAAAAGGGGATGACTTTCTTCTTTATCACTGCTGATTTCCTTGCCAATTCTTTCAATCAGCGCATTAACGAATGAAGGCATAGCCATCGGAGTATTTGTTAACTTCAAAATACTTAAAGTCAGGTTTTGATTTTCACCTACCATATCCAGGTTCAAGGCAGCGATCATTCTTCGGGCTTTATCGGGATAGGAAGCCAGGTAAGCGAGAGTTCCGGTCATCTCGGGAACCCATAAAAACCTGATACCCTTAACTGGTTTTGGTATTTTGCCTTCAGTAATTAATTGCTTTAAAGTACGGGCAATTTCCATTAAAACTGCACTACCTGAAGCGTTATCGTTAGCTGAAGGCTGAGGATGGCATAAATGAGCTATTAATAAAACTTCATCTTCAGTATTCCCAGGGATGACTGCTTCTACCACCTCGGTTGAACCGTCATAGAACTCTGCGTCTATTTTTATTTTTAACCTGGGAGGAGGATTTCCTTTATCTAATTCTTTTTTGTAAAGGTCTCTTAGATAAGAACCGACATTAGGAGATAAGACAAATCCAAATGTTTTTTGACTGTCCTTTCCCCACCAGAAAGAAGAATATTCTACAGCATCAGGTAAGTCAAGCTTGCTTCTCACCGGAGGGGAAGGGTTAAGACCATCGTAAATTATTCCAACCGCACCATACCTACCAACTGCCAGGTCATTTAATCTTCTGGGTGAAGCATTGGATAATACTACCTTACCTTTAATATCCAGGCCTGTATAATCTTTATCTTCGTCTCCACCATCAACCACTACTAACTCAACCTCACCTTCAAAGGAAGAACTTCTCTGGATTATAGAAGTTTTTACATCTCTAAAATCTGCCAGTTTTCTATTTTCTGGAGACAGAAGATGAAGGGATGCCTGCTTAAGATTCCATTCTTCTGGCATTTCTGCAGTCCAGTAGCGAGTTTTTCCATCAGCAGGGAAATTAAGGATTTCACATTCTATCTCCATTTCTCTCATAACGCTCTTTACATATTGAGCAGATTTTCTAAAGCCTGGGCTGGCTTGAATCCTATGGTGGCGCGAAATATCAATGGCATATTCTTTGGCAGCATCTCCAGAAAACTCATTTTTGGTTATTTCTATCAGGTTTTTAAGCATTTTTTGACCCCTATAGTAATTTATACTTTCTTAAATAAAGGTAAATTCCAGGTGTCTATTTTTAGATTTACAGAGTTTTTAGCTTCCTGCAAATCTGATAAGAAGGTCTCAAAAGTTTTATCGTAAACACGACCTTTTTGCCTGAGAACATAAGCAGGGTGAAAGACAGGAATAACCTTAATGTTTTTAAAGTTAAACCATTTCCCCCTATCTTGAGTTATGGTTTTAAAGTTTTTACCGAGAAGCGAAGAGGCTGAGGGAGAGCCCAGAGCAACGATCACTTTGGGGCTAACCGCTTCAATTTCTTTTTCCAGAAAACCAAAGCAAGCCTGGATTTCCTCAGTCCTGGGAGGACGGTTCACTTTTTTATAGTCAACCTGCTCAAAGGCTCGGCATTTAACAATGTTGGTTATCCATACTTCATTTCTTGCTAAGCCTACCTGTGTCAATGAATGGTTGAGCAGCTCTCCCGCTCTTCCCACGAATGGCCTTCCTTCTCGGTCTTCCTGATCCCCAGGGCCTTCACCAATAAACACCAGGTCAGAGGGCATTTTTCCTTCTCCTATTACTGTATTGGTACGGTAATATCCCAGTGAACATTTTTTACAACTATCAACTTCCTTTTTATAAATTTCCCGATCAAAAGGAATATTATTAACTCCAAATATAAAACCAGGCTTTTGACTGCTCATATCTTTCCTCACTAAATTAGAATCATTCATATTTTATCACTTATACTAACCCTTTATGGTATTATTATAAAAAGGAAATATCAATTATCGGCTCTATTATTTAGGTTAGATTATTAACTAAAAAGATTCGAATTGTCTGAGAAGATATAAGTTTCTCAATTAAGGGTAAATATATTATGATAAAAAAAGGAAAACTGTAGAGAAAATTTTATATGATGAATTGATGGAGCTATTTAGAAGGAATATGCTAAATTGTCCTGTTCATCACTGGAGGAAATATGGAAAATATTGAACAAGTTGATATCTCCACAGTATTACCGATTCTACCTCTTAAAAATACGGTAATTTATCCATATATGATGGTTCCGCTGACCGTAGGTAGAGAAAAATCTATCAAACTAATAAACGATCTGGGAGCTAACAAAGTTTTAGGGCTTATTTCCCAGACCACAGATCTGGAAGACCCCGAATTTACCGATTTATACAGTATGGGAACCGCTGCCATTATTCTAAAGATAATGCGGATGCCAGATGGGACTATGAGTGTGATAGTTCAGGGTTTGAAGAGAATTATTGTGAAATCCTGGCTTGATAAAGAGCCATATTTTAAGGCAGAGGTTGAAATAATTAATGAAGATGAAATGGAAACCATTGAAAGTGAAGGGGTTAAAAGGCATGTGATATCTTTACTGGAGAAAGTGGTTAGCATTTCACCAGATTTTTCCAGAGAAGTATATGTTGCAGCTATTAATACCGACAACCCGGGTAGATTAGCAGATTTAATCACTTCAAACCTGAATTTAAAACTATCTGAAAGACAGCAAATCTTAGAAACTCTTAAGCCTGTAAAAAGACTGTTATTGGTTTCAGAATTTCTTCAAAAAGAGATTGAAATACTGGAGGTAGCGGACAAGATTCAGTCCCAGGTAAAAGAGGAGCTGAGTAAAGCTCAAAGACAGGCTATCTTGCGGGAACAATTGAAGGCTATTCAGAGAGAATTAGGCGAAGCCGATGATAAGAACATGGAGGTAACAGAATTTAGGAAAAAACTGAATAAAATTGAATTACCAGAACAGGCAAAAGCCTTAGCTGAAAGAGAGATTGAAAAACTTGAGCGTATGCCTACCTACGCTGCTGAATACATTGTTAGCAGGACCTATCTGGATTGGTTGTTAAGTCTTCCCTGGAAAACTGCCAGCACCGATAATCTGAGTATTAAAGAAGCCTCTACCATTCTTGATGAAGATCATTACAATCTGGAAAAACCAAAAGAGAGAATACTCGATTTCTTAGCGGTAAGAAAATTAAAAGGGCAAACCAAGGGCCCTATACTCTGCTTTGTTGGACCCCCAGGGGTGGGAAAAACTTCTTTAGGACAATCTATTGCCCGCTCTATGAATCGAAAATTCATCAGGATATCTCTTGGAGGGATGAGAGATGAAGCTGAAATCAGAGGGCATAGAAGGACCTATGTGGGAGCTATACCAGGTCGAATTATTCAGGGTTTAAGAAATGTTGGAGTAAATAATCCAGTTTTTATGTTAGACGAGATTGATAAAATTGGCATGGATTTTCGTGGTGACCCTTCCGCTGCCTTACTGGAAGTGCTTGATCCAGAGCAAAACTATTCTTTTACCGACCATTACTTAGAAGCACCTTTTGACCTGAGTTCAATTTTCTTTATACTAACTGCTAACCTTATGGATACTGTGCCACCTGCCCTCAGGGACCGTATGGAAGTTATTGAATTGCCTGGATATACTGAACCAGAAAAAGTTGAAATTGCCAGGAGATACCTGGTACCCAAGCAGGTAAAAGAAAATGGCTTATCTATTGAAGAGGTAGAGGTTTATGATGATGCTCTACAGGATATTATCAGGTTTTATACCAGAGAAGCCGGGGTTAGAAATCTGGAGCGCTCTATTGCTCGCATCTGCCGGAAAATTGCTCGCCTAAAAGCTGAAGATACTCTAACTCAACTAATTAAGGTTGATTCAACTAATTTATCTAATTACCTCGGCGTAAGAAGGTATAGATTAGAAGAAGCGCAAGAAAAAAGTGAGATAGGGGTAGCTACAGGCCTGGCGGTAACCTCTGCTGGAGGAGAGGTTTTGTTGATTGAAACAGCACAGATGGAAGGAAAAGGTGTTTTATCGCTAACCGGACAACTCGGAGAGGTCATGCAAGAATCAGCTAAAGCTGGTCTTACCTATATTAGAACCAGGGCAAAAGAGATGGGGTTAGCAATCAATTTTTATGAAAGTAAAGACCTGCATATACATGTACCCGAAGGAGCTATTCCCAAGGATGGTCCTTCTGCTGGTATTGCCATTGCGGTATCAGTTTTGTCTTCGTTGACCCGGAAACCAATAAGGAAAGATGTCGCTATGACTGGAGAAATAACCTTACGGGGCAAGGTTCTTTCGGTTGGTGGTATAAAAGAAAAGGTAATGGCAGCTCAGAGAGCCGGAATAAAGAAAGTAATTATACCTTTAGAAAATGAAAAAGATCTTGAGGAAGTGCCAGCTTTTATAAAAGAAAGTCTTAATATCAAGCTGGTTAAACATATGGATGAAGTATTAACCGATGTTTTTGAAATTGACCTGCCTTCAGAAATAGATAAAGGGTGAGGTTTTCCTCACCCTTTATACAAAACAACAACCTGTTGTTAATATTTTTCTTACCTGATTTCTATCTTAGCACCGACTGCCTCTAATTTAGCTTTTATTTCTTCAGCTTCTATCTTGTTGGTCTTTTCTTTTACCAGACTGGGTGCTGATTCAATTAATTCTTTAGCTTCTTTTAAACCGAGGGTTGTTACTTCGCGTACAGCCTTGATAACCTGAACTTTTCGATCTCCAACTTCTTTAAGAATTACATCAAATTCAGTTTGTTCTTCGTGTGGAACTGCTTGAGCAGCAGGTGCAGTTCCAGCCATCATCATAGGCATAGCAGCACTAACTCCGAATCTTTCTTCTAAAGCTTTAACCAGCTCAGCTAATTCTAAAACGGTCATTTTTTCTACTACTTCAATAATTTCCTCTTTTTTCACTTAATCTAAACCTCCCTTTTGGTTTTCAATCATTTTTAGAGCTTGAATAAGCCCACGAAGGGGCCCATTAAGAACATTAAGAAAATTGGATATAGGTGATTTCATCATAAAAGAAATCTGGCTTAACAGGACTTCTCTACCAGGTAAGGCGCTCAAACTGAACATTGCCTTAGTGTCGAGTAGATTACCTTCAACAAACCCGCCTTTAATACGGAAAGTAGTGGGTTTATCTCTTCCAAAATCCACCAGGAATTTTACTGGAGATATCATATCTTCGTATCCGAGGATAATCCCGGTAAACCCCCGTAAATCAGGTTGACTATACCCTAATTTCTTAAAGGCTAAATTAATAATAGTGTTTTTAGCGACTCTAACTTCTCCCTGTTGAGCTCTGGCACCCTGCCTTAACTTGGCCACCTCGGAAGCACGCAGAGATTGGAAGTCAGCAAAAACTACTACTTTTGCGGATTTTACTTTATCCGCAATTAATTCTACTTCCTTCACTTTTTCAGTTTTATACATTACTTCACCAGCCTTATAAAATAAAAAAGGACCTTCGCCCTATCCGGGAGGTCCACCGGTTTTCCTGTCAACCTCCCTCCCGCAGGCAATTCGGGCGATTTTAAGGTTCTTTTCACCACCTGCGATCTTAAGGAGGATTAAAAAATAATCCTCGAAAATAAGTTAAACTATGCTTTTGCTGATACTGTTAATACTTTTTTGGGATCTAACCTGATTCCAGGTCCCATAGTAGAGGAAAGGAAAACTTTCTTCAGGTACTGTCCTTTGGCAGCTGGTGGTTTGGCTTTATTGAGTGCATCAATGAAAGCGTTGAAATTTTCCATCAGCGAATTTTCGGTAAAGCTTACCTTACCGATAGGAGCATGTACATTAGCACCCTTGTCTACCCGGAACTCAATCTTACCCGCTTTGTACTCTTTAATAGCTTTAACCAGATCAAAAGTAACTGTGCCAGTTTTAGGGTTAGGCATAAGCCCCCTGGGACCAAGTATTTTACCAAGCTTACCGAGTAGCGACATAACATCGGGAGTAGCAATTGCTACATCGAAGTCCAGCCATCCTTCCTGGATTTTTTGTACCAGTTCTTCTGCGCCTACATAGTCTGCTCCGGAATCTAAAGCTTCTTTAGCTTTTTCACCTTTGGTAAATACCAGAACCCTGACAGCTTTTCCTGAACCATGGGGCAATACCACAACTGATCTTACATTTTGATCAGATTGTCGGGGGTCTACTCCCAATTTTACTGCTACTTCTACAGTTTCATCAAATTTGGCAAAAGCATTCTCCTTTAGAAGTTTAAGGGCTTCTAAAGGTGCGTAAAGCTTTGTTTCAACTTTTGTTCTTGCTTCTTGAAGCTTTTTACCCATAACTCTTTTACCTCAATCAGTCTACAATTTCTACGCCCATACTTCGGGCAGTACCTTCCACCATGGTTATTGCTGAATCCAGATTATTAGCGTTCAAGTCCACCATTTTAATCTTAGCGATTTCCTCGATCTGAGAGCGCTTAATCTTTCCCACCTTATCTTTGTTGGGAATAGGAGACCCTTTTTCCAACGATGCTGCTTTCTTTACCAGAAAGGCGGTAGGAGGAGTCTTGGTAACGAAGGTAAAGGTGCGATCTTCAAAAACAGTTACAACTACCGGTACTACTGTTCCTTCTTGAGAGGCAGTTTTTTCATTGAAAGCTCTTACGAACTCCATGATATTAATCCCTCTTTGCCCAAGAGCAGGACCTACTGGAGGAGCTGGAGTTGCTTTTCCTGCAGGTAGTTGTAATTTAATATATCCAGCTATTCTTTTTGGCAAATTTATCACCCACCTTTCTAAACTTTTTTAATTTGAGTTGCATCTACTTCCACGGTAACATCCCTTCCAAAGATGCCAAGTAAAAGTCTTACCTTGTCTTTATCGGGGTATATTACTTCAACTATACCATTTAAACCTTCAAACGGACCGCTGGCTATAACTATTTTTTGACCTACTTCCAGGGCAATTTTGGGTACTTTTCCTTCTTCAATTCTATAAAAAACTCTATCCATCTCTTCTTCAGTCATGGGAATGGGTTGGCCGTTTAAATTAACAAAGCCAATGACCCCGGGTGTATGTCTTACTACTGCCCAACTTTCTTCATCAAGTTCCATCTCTACGAAAATATAACCAGGGAAAATTATCTTTTCAACTTCTACCCTTTTTCCTCTTATAAATTCGTGCTTTCTTTCTTTGGGGACGAGAACATGTGTAACTCTCTCATCCATCATACTACTTTTTACCCGTCTTAAAATGTTATTCTGGACTTTGTTTTCCTGGCCAGAGTAACTATGAAGGATATACCAGGCTGATGGCAATTTTTTACCTCGCTATCCCTGCAAATATTTTAGAAAGGAGGAAGGCTAATCCACCATCCCAAAGACCAACATACAAGCTGAAAAAGAAAGTGAAAATTAGCACTATCTGGGTTGAGGTTATAACCTGTTCCTTGCTTGGCCACATAACTTTTTTAAGTTCAGAGCGCACATCAAGCAGATACTGTTTTCCGTTATTAATCAAATTTAAAAAATAGTTTTTCTTTTTAGCCACCTTTACCTCCTTGGTTTAACTGGCACGCCCGGAGGGAATTGAACCCCCAACCTACGGTTTTGGAGACCGGCGCTCTACCAGTTGAGCTACGGGCGTACCTAACTTCCAATTTTTATTTTGTCTCCCGATGAGGTGTTGCTTTCCTGCATTTAGGGCAGAATTTCTTCAACTGTAATCTGTCGGGATCATTTTGCTTACTTTTTTCGTTATGATAATTCCTTGACTTACAGATTGTACACTCCATAATAACTAATACGCGCATATTTTACTCCAAAATCTTGGTAACCACACCTGCTCCCACGGTACGGCCACCTTCACGAATGGCGAACCGAAGACCCTCTTCTATGGC
>QLUP01000035.1 GCA_018725485.1 Candidatus Lithacetigena glycinireducens
CTAAGGGTTCTTAAAATTTCTTCCAGCCCTTCGCGGAGAGAACGACGGTAAGACTCATACTCTGGAGAAGGTATGGTGGGGTCTTCAATGAAATCGCCCAAACGGCTGTCTTCTTCACCACCAATGGAGGTTTCCATAGAAATTGGTTCCTGGGCAACCTTGGTTATTCCCTCAACTTTATTCGGAGGCAGCCGCATAACCATAGCTATTTCCTCAAGTTCAGGATTTCTCCCTTTTTCCTGAAGCAGGTGTTGAGATATTTTAAGGTATTTATTTATAGTTTCCACCATATGGACTGGAATCCTGATAGTTCTGGACTGGTCAGCCAGCGCCCTGGTAATTGCCTGTCTTATCCACCAGGTAGCATAAGTACTGAACTTATAACCTCTACGATGATCAAACTTGGTAGCTGCTTTTATTAAACCTAAATTTCCTTCTTCTATAAGGTCTAAAAATAATAACCCTCTACCCACATATCTCTTAGCAATACTCACCACCAATCGCAGATTTGCCTCTACCAGGTATTTCTTAGCTTCATCGTCTCCTTCGGTAATCCTCGCAGCTAACTCTTTCTCTTCATCACCGGTTAGTAATCTCCTATTACCTATTTCTCCTAAATACATCTTGACCGGGTCAGATCGTTCGTAGGTATCAAAAGGTATGAATTCCTTCTTATGCGGTTCTTCAGTCTCCAGAAGGTCTGATTCAAAATCAACAATGTCTTCTTCTATTTTGACTCCTGCTTCAATCAGCTGTTCATATATTGATTCGTAGTCATCTGCATCCAATTCTACATCATCAAAAATAACCATTATTTCGTTATAAGTTAAAATGTTCATTTTCTCTCTGGCTTGTTCAACCAGTTGAGCCAACTTTAAGTCAAAAATCTCTCTATCAATAATCATTTTATCCCTGTAATTCCTTTAAATAAGAGATTAAATTGCTCAATTTCATTATATAGTTTCTGGTTAATGAATAATCACTGGATTTTTTAAGAGTTTTTATTTCTCTTTTAAGATATTCAATATCTTCCTGAATCTTCATCATTCTAAGTTTTCTAACCATAGATTTAACGATATCTCCATTTAACTCTATATTATCATTTAACAATAGACCTGAAACAATACATAACTCTTCTACCGTAAATAAATTATCAATATCATCAGGTTGTATATGGAGTATACCCTCAGTACCCATATATTTAAACGACTTTTCAAATATTTGTTTAAGTTGAGGATTGGAAATCTCTTCTGGTGTAAGACCCTCGGATGAAGAAAAAAATAATTCTCCATCCTTCACTAAAGCACCGGCCAAATATGATTCCACCTGATTCAACAAATTATTTTTATTAACTGGTTTAATGATATTTTCCATAGCTTTCTGGGAGGGCGTACGATTTTTTTCTTTCTGTCTTTTAATTTCAGCATAAAGAGTATCCTCTTTTACCGAAGTTTTGTCTGCTGTGCGTTTTATAATATCAGCAACCATAGCTAAATTAGCGTTACCTATTAGATAATTAATTACCCTTCTGATGAAAGATGATTTACCTTCTATACTTGAAAGGTCGCTCTGATGCAACAATCTATTCCAGATATACTCAATAGTCGGCAGAGAATTCAATAAACAGTTATTTATTTCCTCTTTACTATATTTTTTAGATAATTCATCAGGGTCCTTAGTATTGTAAACCCCTATTTTCACATTTAAATCTGTTTCTCGTAATAACTCAAGGGCTCTCGAGGTAGCGTTCAATCCTCCTTCATCATTGTCAAACATAATAATTACTTCTTTGACCCATTTGTTTAGTAGGTCAATATGTTCAAGAGTCAATCCTGTTCCCATCAACCCAACTACCTGGTCGAATCCTTTTTGATGCATGGAGATTACATCAAAATATCCTTCAACCAGAATAACAGATTGGGTATTGGCAATTGACTTCTTACCTTGATAGAAACCATAAAGAAGCTTACTTTTTTTGAAAAGTATATTCTCCCCGATATTTAAATATTTAGGACCAATTTTTTCATTTAAACTTCTTCCTGCAAAACCAGAAATGCGTCCAGAGATATCAAAAATGGGAAAAATAAGGCGGTCTTTGAAGGTATCCTCTAATTTACTGTTTCGAATAGTTAACAAACCAAGGTTTTGTAGTTCTTCCTTTGAAAAACCAAGTTTTGCGTATGTTTGAGAAAGAAATGCTTCGGATGGACTGTACCCAAGAAGAAAACTATTAATACTGTTTTCGTCAATCTTTCTTTGTGAGAGATATTCGCGTACTCCTAAAGCACCTTTGTTTTTTTTGAGGTATTCATGAAAAAATTGAGCTACAGTTGTATTAACTTTATATAAAGCTTCCCTTCTGTTTACACTGGGAGAAAAAGACGGGAGGGTTATTCCATATCTCCTGGCTAACAACTGAACTGATTCGTTAAAAGATAGTTTTTCATAATCCATAATAAAGTTGAAAACAGTTCCGCCTTTACCGCAACCAAAGCAATGATAAAGATTTTTTTCTCTATTGACGACAAAAGAAGGAGTTTTTTCCTGGTGGAAAGGACACAGGGAAAGATAGTTTTTACCAGATTTCCTCAGTGGTATAAATGAACCAATAACTTCAACAATATCCACCTTATTTTTTAAATCGTCAATAAATATTTTATAATCTTGCATTTTTCAATCAAGTCCAAAAGGAGAGGGTAAAAAGTGCTTTTCATAAAAAGAAAGAGCAAATCTATCAGTCATGCCTGATATATAATCAACTACTGCTTGATTCTGGTTTTCAGCTTTGAAAGATGGAAAATTACTGTTTTCCATTAAATAATCATAAAGACTTATAATTAATTTTCTGGCTTTTCCTTCTTCCGATTTAGCCGGAGAAACTCTTAAATAAAGATGATTTTTTAAAAATTCTCTTAATTGATTGAACGCGTGGTTAACTGAAGGGGAAAAACCCAGTTCATTTTTATCCTGATAATTTTTAACCAGGTCTTCAACAAAAGATTTTATTCTGACTGTGGTAGTGGTACCCAGAACCTGGGTGACAACCGCTGGTATATTTTCCTCATTGATAATGGAAGCTCTGATAGCATCATCCAGATCGTGATTTATATAGGCAATTACATCAGAAATTTTTACTACTTCGCCCTCTAAGGTCTTTGCTTTACCATACCCTTCCAGGGACCCTAATCCTTTAGCGTGGTTTAATATTCCATCCCTGGCCTCGTTGGTTAGATTAAGCCCAATAAGTAATTTCCCTTCCTGAGAAAATCTTCTTTCTATAAAATCCACCACTCTCAAACTTTGCTCGTTATGTTTAAAACTACCACCAGTTCTTTTATGTACTGCTTCGTTTAGAGCTTCTTCACCAGCATGACCAAAAGGTGGATGACCAAGATCATGACCCAAAGATATAGCTTCAGTTAAATCTTCGTTCAACTTCAAACACCTGCTGATAGTTCTGCTTATTTGCATAACCTCCAGGGTATGGGTCAACCGGGTTCGATAATGATCTCCTTCAGGGGAGAGAAATACCTGCGTCTTATGTATAAGACGCCTGAATGATTTACTATGAATAATCCTATCTCTATCCCTTTGAAAAGCTGTACGCAAAGGACAATTTTCTTCAGGAAACAGCCTTTCTGCTTTATCGCTCTTAGCTGCCCTAAGAGAAAGGATTTTATACTCTAAGGATTCCCAGTTTTCTCTTAAATTTACCACCAACTTTATACGCTACTTGAAACCTCCTGAGTTTTTTCTTTTAAAAACGCTTGGGCAGCAGCAAACCTGGCTATGGGAACCCTGAAGGGAGAACAACTTACATAGTCAAGGCCAATTCGGTGGCAAAATTCAACTGATTTTGGATTTCCACCATGCTCACCGCATATACCAATCTTCATGTTGGAGCGAACATTTTTACCGAGTTTGACTGCTAATTCCATTAGTTTCCCCACACCTTCAAAATCAAGAACTTCAAAAGGGTTATTTTCTAATATATTATGTTCAAGATAGTAGGGAATAAACTTTCTTTCAGCATCATCTCGAGAAAACCCGAAAGTCATCTGTGTCAAATCATTTGTTCCAAAAGAGAAAAATTCAGCTTTTTCAGCAAGTTTATCTGCGATTAAAGCTGCCCTGGGAATTTCTATCATGGTGCCAACTTTATAATTTAGATTAACTCCTTCTGTTTCCATTGTTTCACGAGCAATTTTATGAGTTAGTTCTGATAAGAAGTCCATTTCTTTCTCTATGCCCACCAGGGGATGCATTACTTCTACGATAGGGTTATTCCCCTCTTCAACTAAATAAGCTGCTGCTTCAAATATCGCTCTTACCTGCATTTCATAAATTTCAGGCAACACTATTCCCAATCTGCACCCTCTCCATCCCAGCATAGGATTAAACTCTTTTAAATCAATGGCTTTTTTCAAAAGGATTTCTTTTGCCTTTATTTCTTCTTCACCTGGGTTCTGGGCTTTTAAATGCCGGATTTCTTCAGACAAATCCTCTACAGCTGGCAAAAACTCGTGCAGTGGGGGATCAAGTAAACGAATAGTAACTGGAAGACTGTCCATAGCTTTCAAAATTCCTATGAAATCTTCCCTTTGAACTTTAAGTAGTTTTAGAAGCGCTTTATTTCTTTCCTCGTTGTTAGGAGCCATAATCATCTCTTGAACAATGGGAACCCTGTCAGGACCTAAAAACATATGTTCAGTTCTTGCTAATCCAATACCCTGAGCGCCAAATTCTCTCGCTTTTACCGCATCCTCAGGGGTATCAGCATTAGCATGTACCCTTAACCTTCTGAACTCATCAGCATACTGGAGAAGCTTTTTGAAGTCCTCCCCTAATTCTGGCATTACCAGGGGCGCTTCTCCGAGAATAACCTTTCCTTCACCACCTTCAATAGTGATTATATCTCCCTCATAAACAGAAATATCCCCTACAGTGAATACTCTTTTATATAAATCAATTTTCATCTCTTCGCACCCAACTATACAGGGCTTCCCCATACCCCGGGTGACCACAGCAGCATGACTGGTCATACCTCCACGACTGGTTAAAACACCCTGGGAGGCATATATTCCATGAACATCATCCGGGGTAGTTTCCGGTCTTACCAGAATTATCTTGTGGCCTTCCTTGACCAACTCTACCGCTTTATCAGCATCAAATACTACCTCTCCAACAGCGGCTCCAGGAGAAGCAGGTAAACCTTTAGCAATAACCTGAACTTTACTTCGGGGGTCAATTGAAGGATGAAGAACCTTTTCAATTTCTTCGCAGGTAACCCTGAGAACTGCTTCGTCTTTAGTGATTATCTTTTCGTTAACCATATCCACTGCAATCTTGATAGCTGCTATTGGTGTCCTTTTGCCAACCCGGGTCTGGAGCATAAAAAGTTTGCCTTTTTCTATAGTAAATTCAATATCCTGCATGTCCCTATTTGTGTTTTCCAGGATTTGAGCTATTTTTAACAATTCAGAGTAAACCTGGGGCATATCACGAGCAAGTAACTCAAGGTTATGAGGAGTTCTAATACCAGCAACAACATCTTCTCCCTGTGCGTTAGGCAAAAATTCACCGAAAAATTTCTTTTCTCCAGTTGATGGATCCCGGGTGAAAGCAACCCCAGTAGCAGAATCCATACCCATATTTCCAAACACCATAACCATGATATTTACTGCGGTACCCAGGGTTTCCGGAATATTGTATATCCTTCGGTATTCAATCGCTCTTTGACCATTCCAGGATTCAAACACAGCTTTAATGCAGTATTTTAGTTGAAGATAGGAATCTTCTGGAAAAGGAATCTTGCTATTCTCATTAATTATCTTTTTAAATTTTTTGACCAATTCCTTTAAATCTGAACTGGCAAGGGAAGAATCATCTTTAATACCTAATAGCGCCTTTTGGTGGGTGATAGCTTCTTCAAATAAATCTCCAGGTACATCAAGCACAACTTTTCCAAAAGACTGTAAAAATCTTCGGTAAGAATCCCAGGCGAATCTATCGTTAGCTGTAAGTTTAGCTAAACCTTCAACGGTATTATCGTTTAATCCAAGGTTTAATATAGTATCCATCATCCCCGGCATAGACAAAGGAGCCCCTGACCGGACAGATAGCAATAAGGGATTATCCTTAGATCCAAATACTTTGTTCAGTTTATCTTCCAGCACTTTTATTTCTGAAAGAACAGTGTCCCAAACATCTGGTGGTAGTTCCCTGCCCTTTTCGTAATATTCACGGCAAACCCTGGTGGTAATGGTAAAACCTGGTGGAACAGGAAGACCCATCTGGGTCATCGCTGCTAATCCAGCTCCCTTTCCGCCTAAGAGATGTTTTTGTTTGGCATTGCCATCCTCAAATCTATATATTTTTTTATCCATATTATTCTTAGTCCTCCAAATTAAAAATAATTATCTCATATTTTTATTATCATTAATAACTTTTATACCAAAATGAAATATTGTAAAAATGCCTGTTATTAATAATGGTAAATAAAACAGCATTATTCTCCACATTAAAACAAATAACCAAAGGGAGTCTTCTCCAACCAACTGATTGAAAATAAGAGCAATTCCGGCTTCTTGAACAAAAGTTGACCCTGGGGTAGGAATAAAATCCGTTAAACTTCTCAGGATAAGGGTATAGGTAAAGATAAGCAAAATGGGAGGGTTAAAACTTAACCCTTTAAGAACAAAAAAAGGCACTAAAACGGTCATAATCCAACCAAGAATGATAAAGGTAAAAGTTAAGGAAACGAATAGCCAATCTCTTCTTTTCAGCTGAGTGGAAGTTTCCCGAAAATCAGCAAAGAACTGTATCAGAACGCCAATGGTATTCTTAACCCATTTTTCACCAAATAATCTTTTTGTCCAATAATTATTTAACAATAGGTTTAGTGCAAGGCTAACTAAATGCGGGTGGGTTAGAATAAAAAGGGATAATATTATACCTGCGAAATAAAAAATCACAATTGATAGATGTATTGTAAAAGCAAACACGGGAAGCAACGATAGCAAAATCAGTCTGGAGACCATACTGGTAATACCATTTATAATTAAAACAGCTGCTCCCTTCCCGGGTTTTATTCCGTTTTTATTCATCATATACAGCTGGAATGGTTCACCACCTGCCCCACCTGGAGTAATCCTGGCAAAAAATATGCCAGAAAGGGATATTGCAATAGTCTCTTTAAACGAAAGATTAACCTCCTTTATTATCCTGGTGATGGAAAAAAACCTGAGTACCTCAAAGAATATAACTCCTGAAGAGGCTCCCAGAGCTAACAAAAAATAAAAGTAATTTATTTTATTTATTATTGCCTGCGGTGTATGTACAACACTAAAAAATATTAGGGCAATTAATACTAAACCCAGTAAAACCAGGCTCTTCCGGAAATTAGAATGGGAAATTAATTTGTCCACCACTTACGCCTTCCCTATCAGGGCATATTTTTTGATAATCGCACCAATGGCAATGAATACCCACCTGGAAGTGAAACCTTTCAGCCAGGATACCAGAAGCTATATCCTTATAAGATTGCATTACAAATTCTTCCATCTGGGGAGTTACCTTAATTCCCAGCTTTACCCCACTTCTAACATTGTAATAAATAACCTGGTTAGGTGGAAACCCATAAATAGACTTAAAAGCAAGATGGTAAGTGGCAATTTGTAAATCTTTTTCAGCTTCCTCCATAGATTTTCCATTTTTTGAAGTTTTATACTCTACCACTTCATAGGTATTCCCTCTTTTATTCACCTGGTCAATATAACCATTAATAATAAAATCATTAGTATGTACTTCAAAATACTGCTCAACAGTACAAGCTTTTAGATAATTAACAATATTATCCTGATAAAATTTGGTTAGCATTTTTTTTGCATTTTCTTTAAAAGATGCTTCCTCTTTAGGAGAAGTGTATCCTTCTCTAACCCAGGAAGCTTCAAGGTAATTATAAAGATCATAAATCGTAGGAACGCCTTCAGGGTGAGTAAAAAATTGCTGTATTGTCCTGTGTATCGATAAACCAAAAGCTGCGTAAGGGCTTGGCTTCTCCTTAATTTTGTCAATATACCTGTATTTATACTTCAAGGGACATTGAAGGTAAAGGTCAAGTCGGCTGAAAGATAATTTCATCATTTGTTATTTTTCCAGAGAAAGTCTATTTTCTTAAAGGTTTCTTCAAGGGAATGATTATTATTGATTACATACTTAATTATAGAGGGGGGAACTTCGGGTTGTTTAAGTTGAGCCTGCAATCTCTTTTTTGCTTCTAAGAGTGTATAACCCTTATTGACAAGTCTCTTAAGGCAGGTTTCTGGAAAAGCAGAAATAACCCATACTTCTGTAACCAGAGATAACCAGGGACTTTCTCGTAAAATAGCTGCTTCTAATACAATCGCTGGATAATTTCCACTTTTACCTGCCTTAATAATTTCTTTTTCTATAATAGAGGTCATTGGCGGATGCATAATGCTATTCAAGAGTCTTTTTTTCTCTTCATCAGAGAAAACGATTTCCGCTAAAGCTTTTCGATTTATTTCTCTATTTTCATTTAATATATTCTCTCCAAATATTTTGACTAATTCTTGATAAACTGGATTTCCTGGTTGAAGCAACCGATGACCAATAGAGTCAGCATCAATAATAAAAGC
>QLUP01000036.1 GCA_018725485.1 Candidatus Lithacetigena glycinireducens
AGACCAATGGAGATTCTTGAAAGATTAAAGAGCAGATCGGAAATAATGCTCCTTTGTGACGAAACAAAATTGAAGGAATTAAAAGATGCAGGATATCCATCCCATCCCCCTGAGACCCATTCTGTTATCATGGGTGATTTCGGCTATCAAGAAAACCAAAAAAAATTAAAAGAATGGATAGATTTATTTAATGAAGCAATGGGCGCGACGATATCACAACAGGAGATAACTAAGGTAGATGTCAAAGAGAAATCCCACGAGATTGCCTTTATAACATCAAAGTTCTGTCTCCCTGCACCTTCTATGCTACACCTTGCCAACACAGAGAAGGTATACTTAGAGAGATTAAAGAGAGGATTACCTCCTCCACTTCATATACTTAAGGGAGAGAAAGCAGCATATAAATACGAGACCGAAATCGCAGAGGAATATCAAACAATCCACGAAAAGCTTCATCCTCGGGTTGTCTCTATCTTGGAAAACGAAATCCTTGTTCGGCGTGTCCTACTTGCAAAAGCTTTGAATCTGTTTCAAGAAGGAGAAGTTGGGGGGGCAGACCATAAGGTTAGAAAATACCTGCAATTAAAGGATGAAAGATTCTTTAGTGAAGAAGAGAGACCGCTATATCTGAGTGATGTGATATACGACCTATTTTATCCTCAGGAAGGAAAAGAGGTAACGTATACGGTTTTGATTGATAATTTAGGGAAGGAGGTAACATCAACCTATGAGGTGATGGACAAACAGAAAAAGAAAGATATGAAGGAAGAAAAGATTAAAGAGTTTAAGTCAAAGGCTCTTGAGAAGGAGCTACCCCAGCGAGAGAAAGACCTCTATAAGGTCTGGACAATCATGCTGAAGCATATGTGATGGTAGAACGGGGGTTTATATGAGTGTGCTCACCAGAGAAATGATACGACAGGCAATAAAGGAGGGAAGGATAACTATAACCCCCTCTCCTGAAGTCGATAGCATCGGACCAGCCTCAATAGATTTGACTATGGGCAATGAGATACAGGTATTCAAGCGTGTTTTTAAAGCCCTTCCTGTTGATCCAGAGGCATCTCAAGAAAAGGAACTACTTGAAAGAAAGACTATTACTGATAGCTATCTTCTTTTGCCCGGGGAGACAATAATTGCTCAGACAAAGGAGACAGTAAAGCTTGCTCCTAACCTGTGTGGTTGGCTTGAGGGTCGTGGTCGGTTTGCCAGGCTCGGACTTGACATCCGGATTGCTGCTGGATTTATTCAGCCCGGTGTAGACAGGCCTGTATTTTTCATGATCTCCAATCATAGCCCTACTGTTCTGGAGCTATACCCAGGCACGAGAGTCTGCCAGCTTATAATTCAGGAGACACTGGGTGAGGCAAGGTATGAAGGAAGGTATAGATAAGAATGATGTTGGATTTGTTAACTGAATTAGAACAGGTCGCTAAGGTATTCAAGGAAAAGCTCGGTAAGTCACTTGTAGGAATTGCCCTATTTGGCTCCACCACAAGGGGTGAGGCCCATATCGATAGTGACTGGGATATATTTATGGTTACAGATGAGTTACCCGATAATCCCTTTGAAAGGCAGATGTTCCTGAGATCTATGTTGCCTAAAGAAATGGGGACAAAGATATCACTAATGGCTAAAACGAAAGAGGAATTTGAGCACAGGCTTTTACCAGTCTATCTTGACATCGCAGCCGATGCCATGATTCTATTCGATCCTGAAGGTTACCTTGAGAGAAAATTTAAGCAAATAAAAGAAATAATAGAAAGAGAAGGACTGATAAGAAAGAAAGTGCACAATACATGGGTATGGGCCTGGAAAAATTCAAGGGGCAGGGACTGGGAGCTTGATTGGCAATGAAATCAAGAGAAGAGGCAGCATATAGACTTAGATTAGCAGAGGGATACATTGAGGAGGCAGAAAAACTTCGTGATGCCAAATTGTGGCGTGCATGTGTAGGAAGCTATCAACTTGCAGTGGAGAATGCATGTAAGGCTATTGTCGCTTTGTTCAGACCGGTAATAAGGACGCATGAGGTATCGAAGCTACTTCTTGGTCTTCTGGCAGAAGAGAAATTTGCAGAAAATGAGAACCAGGATATAGAGAAGCTTGCAGATTATGCACGGATACTCGGGCTCAAGGAGCACATTCTTACAGATTATGGTGATGAACTCACTTATAAAGTACCTTGGGAAATATACAGAGAAGAACACGCAAAAAGGGCTATGGAGATTGCTACAGATGCAGTAAGGATAGCTGAAAAATTTATTGAACAAAAATGAGAAATAAGAATGGAGAGAAAGGAGGTAATGGAAGGATAAAGTGAGTAAATATCTCGTTCTAATGGATACGGATAAGATAAAACAATATATCTATTCCGTTGGTAAACTCAAACAAATCCGAGGGGCGAGCTCTATCCTTGCCAAATTGAACAAAAAGGAACAGGTGGAACAAAGAGTAAGTTCATATGGTGGGAAGTGCATTTACGCAGGTGGCGGTCAAGTAATGGCGATATTTAACTCTGATGAAAAAGCAGATGAATTTATAAGAGCAGAACAGGCAAAATATGAAGAATCCGATGCTTCTATAACTGGTATAAAAGAAGAACATATTAATAGCTTTAATGAGGTGGTAAAGAAAGCTCAAATTAAACTAAGAAGAGCCAAGGAAGAAAAAGTCCTTAAATCGCATCTTATTACCAGTCCTTTTTTCAAAACTTGTCAATTGTGTGGCGTCAATCCTGCTTCAAAGATAAAATACGAGAAGTTTGCCTGCACGGTTTGTGAAAAGAAGATAGATAAAGGGGAAGAGGTAAGAGAAAAACCTGCTGAAAATCCAATTTATAAAGAGTTTCTTAATTATATGAAAAGTAATCCTGCAGATCCAGAATGGGAGAAAGCAAAGTTTACCGAGGATCTCTCTGAATTGGGTAAACTTTCAGAACCAGAAAACTACCTTGGCTTCATTTATGCAGATGGCAACCGAATAGGCGAGAGGCTTCTTAAGTTAACAACGGAGAAGCAATATCAAGAAATGAGTGAAACTGTTGAGAAAGGATTACAAGAGAGTGTTTTTGAATCGCTAAGAAATTGTATCCCTAAACCATCTAATAGGAAAATCCCTTTTGAATTTGTCATTCTCGGCGGAGATGATCTTATTTTGCTTACCCCTGCTCAAAAGGCCATTCCTATCGCCTTAGAAATCTTAACTAAGTTTGAAAAGAAGACCAAAGCATTTGCAAATAAAATTGATGAAGAGAAGTTTACTTTATCTACAGGAGTTATAATAGCACACTCAAAATTCCCCATCGTGTCTTTTACTAAACTGGCGGAAGATCTCTTAAAGTCTGCTAAAAAGCTGAATAAAGAAAAATGGTACGGAACCGAAAAGGTCTTAGAAAAAAGAGATAATTCTACCATTGATTATTTATCAGTCACAACTCCCTCTGCTAATCCAGTTGAGGTCATTAGGGAAAAGGATCTCACTTATACCGGGGGTGGAACGCTCAAATTGACGCAAAGGCCTTTCACTTTGGAAAAGGCAAAAAGAATAGTGAATATCGTAAAAGATATCAAAAAATGTAAACTCTCAAGAAGTAGGCTCTATTCCATATATAACAGTTTGTTCGAGGGTAAAAATCAATCCATTTTAAATATCCTCTCACTGCTTACCAGATTAAAGGGGGAGGAAGATATTAAAAAACTTTTTGGGAGATTAAAGACCGACCCTCTTTTCTACTCGAATGGTGGTGCACTTTTCCCCTGGAACAGTCTTGGAGGCTTTGCTTACGACACCCCCTTTTTGGATATTTTAGAGATTTATGATTTCATTGAGGTTACTGATGAATACGGAAATAGAATTTAAAATTCCCTTAACACTCCTTGGTCAATTTCATATTGGAACAGGTTTTGGCATAGGAAGATTTATTGATAAAACTACCATAAAAGATAGGGTTGGAGCTATCTATATACCTGGCTCAACAATAAAAGGGAAAGCTAAGCATTTTGGAAGACAGATAGCTAACTCTTTAGGTCTTAAAGGTTGCACTGAGGAGAAGCCATGCAAAAGCGATCCCTGTATAGTTTGCAAAACCTTTGGCTCTCCACTACACCAAGGGAATTTCTTCTTCTCTGATGCAATTCTCCCCAGAGAAATTATAAAGTCTATTACTGAAGAAAGTGGAGAAAATCCAATCATTCCGTTCCGTTTAACTTTAAACACCAAAACCGGAACAAAGATTGATAGGAGATTTGGAACTGTTGAGGAAAACTACCTCTTTACAATAGAAACTGGTATGAAAGGGGTATCCTTATTCGCTAAGATTTATGGTAGAGGAAACGATTTTATATTTCCCGATAAAGGCGAACTACCCTTAGAACTTGTCTTCCTTCTAAATTCCTTAAAGCTTATAACCCACCTTGGTGGAGAAGGATCAAGGGGACTTGGACGCGTGAAGGTAGAGTTTGAGAAGATATTTATAAATGGTAAAGAAGCTTCATCTCCGGACTCTCTTATCAAGGAGGTAGAGTACTATGATACATATAGCAGTAAAAGCTAATTCTCCCTTAGCCCTCCCTTCTTACCATTTCGTTTCAAATGAGATTGAGACCTTAGATTACATTCCTGGAAGCGCTTTCAGAGGTGCGGTTGCCTATAAGTTAGGCGAAGAGCTGGGGTATGATAGCCCAAAGTTTAAAGAGATATTTATAAATGGCAAAGTGAAATTTGGAAATTTATATCTGCTAAGGGAAGGTCAGGCATATCCGATACCAAAATCTGCAAAAAGTTGTAAGTATAAGGATGGGTTTAGGGGTCATGGTGTTATTGACTTCCTTCTTCCTACCGTGAAGTTCATGTTAGCTAAAGATGCTTCTGTTTTACCTGTGTCTTGCCCTATCTGTGAAGCTCCCTTTGATACTTTTAGCGGATTTTATACAAAGGGAGGAAAAAGGGTTGAACCTACAAAGAGACTTATCACCAGAACCTCCATTGACGAGCGTACACTGACAGCACGAGAAGGCTTTCTTTATTCTATGGAGGTAATTGAAGAAGACCAGGAGTTTTATGGGATTCTTGATGGAGACCTACTGGTAATAGAGAACGGAGAAATAAAGTATGAGAACACAACTATATTGAGAAAGAGGGAAACTCTCTGGGTGGGGTTGGGAAAGACCAGAGGGTTAGGGAATATCAAGATTACGGAAATAGAAAATCTGGAATCTATATTTCCACCAGAGCTTGTCCTAAGTGCTGTGGAAAAGCGCTTTAGTAAATTTCAAGAAAAGTCTTCTCCATTAAATATTAAAGGCTTTTCTATAACTCTCTATTCTGATGCAATTATCATGGACAAGTTTATGAGATACAAATCATGTATTGATGAGCAATATTTAAGAGAAGAATTTGATCTGGATAATGTAAAACTCATCTGCGCCTTTAACTCTATGAGAGCAATATTAGGCTGGAATACTGCTTGGGGGCTTCCAAAAGAGAAGGAACTAGCAATTGAGAAAGGTTCTACCTTTTTCTTTAGTTGTGCCGCCGAAGGGAAAAATTTAATCGGCACCTTAGAACGAATTGAAACAGAAGGGATAGGTTTAAGAAGAGAGGAAGGTTTTGGAAGGGTATTTGTCTGTGACCCCTTTCACATAGAAAATCTACCCCAAGATTGGGAGGTGTAAAATGGCAGTAAATATAAACTATGTTTTTAATGTATTTCTCAGAAAGCAGATAGCCCTTAAAAGTGATGAGATTGCGGAAACGGTTGAGGAATTGATAAAGAAACTCTCCTTTTCTCCGTCATTAGATCCAGCACAGATTCATAGATTTATTGGTATTGCCTACTCAAGTGACAGCACCAAAAGTTTGCAGGAATTTATAGAGCGCCAAGTAACAAAGGAAAAGAAGGCAAGGGAAAAACCCTGGACAAAAGGAGATTTACACAAAAGACTTCTAAGCAAAATTAAGGAAATCGTAGGCAAGGATTCAAATGAGGTCTATGAAAAAGCCTTAAATAAAACTAAGGAAAGTTTAAAAAATGTAGAAAATGTAGAAAAGGAATTTGACGAGGCAAATAAAAAGAAGATTGTTCACGATATATCTATAGAACTTTTGAAAAGATTTGCCACCCACTTCGGCATCCATTACCTATACAAAAAGGGGGGATAACATGTTTGAAAGGCTGAGAAATAGGTATGTAATTAAGGGTAAGGTGGTTATGGATGCTGCTCTTCACATAGGTAGTGGAGAGGAGTCCTTTGAGAGAGGTGCACTTGTTGTAAAGGATGCCTATGGAAAACCATATATCCCAGGTTCTTCCTTTAAAGGTATCATACGAAGCACAGTGGAAAGAATAATTCCCTATCTTGATGGGTTCAAAACCTGTGCCTTAATAAAGGGAGCAGATTGCGCAACGGTGAATGAAGTTAAGATGGACCAACTCAAGGAAAGATTGAAAGGAGACGAAGAGGGAGAGCCGATTGACCTCCTTTGTGATACCTGTAAATTATTTGGCTCCACAGCTGTGGCTTCAAAGGTCAAAATCTCCGACCTTTATGTAACTGAACCCTGGATAGGACTTTTTGAGAAAAGAGATGGAGTTGGTATAGATAGGGATACAGAGACCTCCGCAGAGGGAGCAAAATTTGAATATGAGGTAGTTCCATCCCAAACAGAATTTAATTTTGAGATGGTGTGTGAGAACCTGGATGAAGGGGACAAACTTCTCCTTTCTATAGGACTTAGAGAAATGCAATCTGGATACGTATCTATTGGAGGAAATAGGTCGAGGGGGCTGGGTGCATTTCAGCTTATAATAGATGAAGTTGCACTTCTAAATTTTGAAGATAGAAAATCCTTTATGGATTACCTTGCTTCCCAGAAGTTAGAGAAGATAGAACTAGTAGACTTTATTGAAGAAGGTATAAAATACCTACAGCAAAGGGGTGGACAAAATGCTTAAGACAATTCTCAACGAGTGCATAATAGCCCTTTCAATAAAGAACGAAACTCCTTTCCTCATAAAATCAGGAATGGAGAGAGTTGAAGACCCTGACATGTTTCCCATAAAGACCTTTAGAAATGGCAGAGAGGAGGTTTTTATTCCGGGAAGTTCCCTTAAAGGGATAATAAGGAGCCATGCTGAAAAGATTACAAGAACACTAAGTCAGGGCAAGAAGCCTGCCTGTTGCAATCCCTTTGAAAAGAACAAAGATAAGCCAGATTTTGCCTGTTCGAGTTACTTTGAAGAATATAAGAATAAGAAGAATATTAAAAAGTTAAACGGAACAGAAGCTTACAAACAAAGTTGCCTTATATGTAGACTCTTTGGTTCAACAGAGAATGCAAGTAGACTGATAGTCAGAGATGTTCATCTAAAGGCTGGATGTAATGTTAAATTTGAAACAAGAAGCGGTGTAGGAATAGATAGATTCACTGGAGGAGCAGCCAGCGGTGCATTATTTTCTTTGGAAGTAGCGACCAATGCCGAATTTGAGGCTCAGATGTATATCCGGAATATTGAGCTCTGGCAACTTGGACTGCTTGCTTATGTGTTTAAAGATTTTGAGGATGGCATCATTTCCATAGGATATGGTAAATCAAGAGGACTTGGAAAGTTTATTGGAAAGATAGATAAAGTAGAGATTAGATATTTTGTGAAGTGCAGCCCCTCTCCGCCAAATATCTGGGGTATCCGAAAGATGGTGCAAAAGAATGAATACGACTTTTATGAGGAAGAAAATAAAGACTTTGAAGTAAAGGGGGTATCAAATCTTATACCCGATGAATTTGGTTTCAGACAAACCTATGTCTTTGAGGGTAATTCTCAACTTCGATATTTGTGGAATACTGTCGCTCCTATATGGAATCAACGTGTCGATGATTATGAGAGCAGAAGGGAGAACTTGAAATGAGCATTGCCTTAGCAAGTATTGTCGATAGTAAGAATCTGAAAAATGCTATTGACTTCTTTAAACCCAAATACGGTATCCTACAGTCCGTTTCTCAGATTTACATTGGAGAGGTTGAAGAGTTAAAGAAAGAGTTAAAAGGAGAGATCGAACCCAGCAATTTTGAAAGTGGAAGGCTTTTTTTGACAGATTCAGAAATCAGGTGGCGGAAGAAAGGAGAAGAGAGGTTTTATGTCCTCATTATAAGCGACAAGGACCTCGCCTTTAATGGTTATGAAAGGAATGATTTAGAGATGGTAGAGAATTATCTTTCCTTTTATCTTTGGGGAGAAAAATCTGAAGATATGTGGTGTGAGCTTCGTATCCCAAAAGGCTGGAGGTATCCGGTGAAAAATCAGTATACCAAAATTAAAGTGATCGGGTATGAGCTTAAAGAAAAGCCTGAAGAGGGCAAACTTTATAGATTTTATGATTTTGAAGGAGAGGAAAATGAACCCCTATGACTTTGTTCCAATTATAGATGATAAACCACCTGAAAGACGCTTACCTTATGGGCATGATAAATTCAAAGGTAAAAGTGGTTCAATAAAGTGTAAGATCACCACTCTCAAACCCCTCTTTATTCCGCTTCTGATGGATGACCAAGAAAAACAGAAGCAGGGGCTAAGAGAACCAATAATGCGCAACAGAG
>QLUP01000037.1 GCA_018725485.1 Candidatus Lithacetigena glycinireducens
GCGGCGGCGTGGAGGCGTTCATTCGTTGGCTTTCGTTTGAAAATAGGTGCGAGCAAATGATATAATTACTCCACCAAACAAAAATTCCGAACAGCCGTTCGGAGTTTTTGTTTGGTGGTGTTTGCTGGATAAAGTTGGAACTCATTTCCAATAGAACCCAGACTAAGTGCCGCCCTGCGGGCGGCAATCCTGCCCAGCGGCTCGCCGCCTGACGGCGGCAAGCAAAGCCCGCAAAAATTTCTTTTTCTTTTAATGGGCACGCGCAAAAAAATTTTTCAATTAAGGAATCAATTTTTGTGGGCTTTGCTTCTTTGCTGACGCAAGGACGAGCCGCTTCCCACCCCCAGTCTGCCTTCGGTGGGCAGAGCAGGCGGACAAAAATTTTCCCCCTCAAACTCCCCCAATTTTTGCCCGCCTGCTGAAAGGCTGGATTAAATTTTACAAAATTCATTCGCTCTGTTACAATAAGTATAACAATGATAAAGTTTTAGAGCAAGTGATTATGGAAAACCTGATAAATAGAGTCATTAAATTTACGGAACATATAACGGACGGTAAGGATTTTAAAAAATCAGAAATCCTTGATGTGTTAAATCTGATTGATAGTTCTGACCGTAATTTGAATGTGTATCGGGGAATTTTAGCTCTCTTCTACTTTGCAAAATTCAATGGATTCCCAGATAGAAGTCTTGAGAAACTCAAAACAGACGAAAATTTTATAAAATGCCTTTCTTTTTTGAAGGGAGACACTTTGCCTCCTCCTGAAGAAGTAGGGGGCGTATTTTTAAACATACTCCAAATTTCTAGCAGCAATGGGAAATACCGAGATATTTTGATGGGATGTTTTTATGGCTCATTATGGTCGTTTATGAATAGCCCCGAAAATTTTGAAAAGGCAATTGAATACGGGATAGCAATAGTTAAGTCAGCTTTCAATTTAGATAATCTTGATATCCAACGGAAACTAAATCTTGACAAAAACAAGGTAAAAGTGATTAGTCTGGCCGGCAGCGGCAAGAAAGAGATCAAATTACTAAATATCAGCTCAATGGCCGCTATTATTACGGCAGCTACTGGTAAAAAGATTGGAGAAAATATTGTGGTAGAAAAAACCGTATCAAGAGCAACTTCTAGTATAACTGGATCCAGCGACATCTTCGAACTTGTTGGAGTAAATCTAAATTTACCGATTGATAAGATGGCCGATATTTCGCTAAAAACAAGATTAGGGGTATTCGATATAAACCTGATTGTTCCTCGATTAAATCATGTATACGATGGTCGTCTGCACGATGTTCAGGTCTTTGCTGGACTAATTGGCGGAGCGGCTATAGTAAATCCGGTTGATGCCGATTTGATCAATTATGGTTTAACAAGAGGCGCGACAGAATTGTGCTTGGCGATTTTAAACAAGCTGTACCCAGGCAAAAACATTCTTGTGTTGCAGGGAAAAGACCCGGAGGGCACACCAGTGATTGATCAAATTTCAATATCGGCCAACACTGAAATTGCTCAGAGTGTTAAGAATCAGGCAACTATAAAAGAAATTACTCCGAAGGATTTCGGTTTTGATTTCAAACCATTTAAATATATTGAAACGTCTCAAAATCCTAAAGAAAATCTTAATGAGTTTATTAAGATTTTAATTGGCCGTGGAAGTGAAGAGCTTAAACAAACAGTAGCGATGGAGGTTGCTTTGAATCTTTTTGGATTAGAAATGGTTGATGATTTAAAAATAGGAGCTGAACTGGCATTAGAGACTATTAACTCCAGCATCGGGATTAAGGTTCTTGAAGATTTGGTCGTTCATTCTGGCGGCAATAGAGGAAAGTTTAATAATATCTTAGCGAATATTTAACATGCAGAAGATTCTATGGAGAAAATGAAACAATTAGTAAATTTATGAATTCAATCAATAACGGATATTCTTATTCAAAAATTTGTCTGGGAACATGGCGTATGGGGGGAGACGTAACTCTAAACCAGAACAACGATGATCAGAAAGACATTGATGCCATCAGATATGCAATCAGTAAAGGTATTTCGCACATAGATACTTCGGAAAGTTATGCGGGTGGAAAAACTGAGTTGCTGATTGGAGAAGCAATAAAACAAATTCCTAGAGATAAGTGTTTTATAGCTACTAAGGTTCGTGAGTATAATCTTTTTTATGACAATGTAATTGACTCGTGTAAGAAATCTCTAAAAAGACTGAATACCTCATACATTGATTTATATTATGTTCATAAACAGAATCCTAACATTCCCATTGAGGAAACAGCCAGTGCCTTCAATAAACTCCTTGAGATGGACCTTATTAAACATATAGGATTAAGTAATGTAGGAATTGATACAATAAAAAACTATTCTCAACTACTAAATAGTCCTATATATGCAGTTCAAAACCAATACAATCTCGTCTGTCGCGAATCTCAAAAGAAGGGTGTTATTGATTATTGCAAAAGAAATGAGATTCAGTTTATCGCATGGAGACCTATTCTACTTTCATATCCCGGAGTTGTAGATCCCTATTATCGTACAGGAACTTATAAACTGCTGGATGAAATGGCTGCAAAATATAATAAAACAAATACACAAATTGTAGCCAAATGGCTTTTACAACAGGACGGTGTTTCCTTCGTTTTTAAAAGTTCTAATAAAGAACACATTGATGAAATTTTAGAGGTCGAGAAGTTTAGACTTTCTGACAGAGATTGGGAGATATTAGATAAAGAGTTTCCAGTACAAAAAGACTTGGGGTGTACTGCTGATGGTTACTTTGAGTTATCATAACAAATCTTTTATTTCTATCATTGAATTTTATATAAAAATCTATGATAAAGAAAGAGCATAATGCTGTACTAGAAATAGTAAAGTTTGGTAATAAAAAAAGGAAGACAGATAAGTTAATTGCAGTACTTGAGGATAATACTTTAAATTGGATCGAAATCTTAGGTTACTTGTGCTACCACCGAGTTGCTGGTCTCGCATATGAGGCTATAAACGCAGTCGATGTACGAAAGCTAGATTTCCCCGTTTTTTTTACACTATATATGATTCACCAGTCACAAAATATAAGAACAGAGTTTCAAAAAGAATATGTTAAAATCATCTCTTCAACACTGTGTGAAACAAATATAGAACATGTATTTTTAAAAGGGTTAGTTCTATCGAGCACTATTTATCCAGTAGGTACTAGAGCTTTTAATGATATTGATATATTAGTATCCAAAAAGTCGATTCAAAGCGTAAAAAAAGTTTTGTATGAGCTAGGTTTTTTGCAGGGTAAATATGATTACAAAAAGGACACTATTGATGAGTTTGACCAAGATACAATTACACAGTCCATAAATACTAGAGGTGAGATGGCGCCTTTTGTCAAAATTGTGAATGAAAAAACTATTAAAACCATTGATGTCGATGTTAACTTTTCCTTAGACTGGAAACCGGATGGCTCTGATGAAGCAGTGGATTATTTCTTGAATGAGAGAGTTCTTACTCCTGTTGACAATAACTTCTCAATCTATTCGCTTAAAGAAGAGCATTTATTTATCCACCTATGCAGTCACTTTTACAAAGATTCAGCTTTGGTAGATTTAGTTAAAAAAAGAAAGGTTTTGGACTTATATAAATTTGTTGACATATATACATTTATCCAAACGTACTTTGAGGGAATCAGTCCCGAAAAAATATTCGATGATTCTGTCAGATACGGTTTTGATAGACACGTATTCTTTACACTAAATTATATTATTAAGGTTTTTCCGGATATACTGGCAATAAAGAACGTTGATGTACTTTATCAGAAATATAATTATATAAATAATGATGTTATGACAGTAATTTTTGACCAGTATAATTCCGAAATTAAAATAAAAGATAAAAGTAGTTTGATAGATAGACTATTTTCATACGATATTGTAAAAAACTATAAATAATTAATGAGTATATAGGGAACATGGTTCTCATGAATAATCTAACCACAAAAGTAGCCGTGATTTTTAATGATATTCTAGGGGCAATAACAAATGATTTAAATCATACATCGCATAGTTTGATTAGTGATAACCTGCTGACAAGCATCATCTGCAACTACAGACTATGTTCTGATAACTTAATGAAGTTAAGTTCAATATTCAATGTATCGCTAAAGGCTTCACATAATGGTAGTAATGTCATTGAAGCTTTTATTACAGAAAACGAAGATGCCTTCCAAAAGATTGAATCCATATTCCAACACTCGGAATGGTCAACGAATGACAGAGTTAGGAAATTTAATGTAGCAACACACAATACTTCCAGTTCTAAGTGCACAATTGATAATAAATTTTATATTATCAGATGCTACGATCATTTTTATTATATCTACAACACAGAATCGAATCATTGCTTGATGGTAACTAAGGGTGAGAAAAAGGCCTTAACCATGGTTAATATTTTGTTACTAACACCATATTTGTTACATGGTGATTTATATGCAGTTCATGGTGGGCTTGTAAGCGATGGAAAGAATAATGTACTTATAAGCAGTTCTTCTTTAGGTGGAAAGACCACTTTCGCTTTACTGTTTTTAGAAAATGGATGGAAAATCATCACAGAGGAAACCACATACATAACAAAGCACGGAGAACTGCTTAATTGTAATATAAGGAACTATTTTAATATAAGAGTTGGAACATACTTGGAATTTAAAGACTTTTTTATAAAAGCCGGTATTATCAATAACTTTTTCTTGACTATGGCGAATACAGCTCAGAAAGAATTATTCGAGCTTGGAAAGAGGGGACAAATGTCAATAGACTTTGAATCCTTATGTAAAAATGGGAGTAATACAGCAACTGGTCGAATAACCCATGCGTTGAAAGTTGCTCTAGAAAAAAATCAGTCAGGTATGATTATTAAAAAGACTAATCCTATAGAGAATGTGGATGGGTTTTTGGAAGTGAGCTTTGCTCCTACCGTGATGCTTTTTAGAAAATTGACTAATATGAATAATTTAAAAAGAAATAAAAGAAGAGAGGAATTAATGCAAATATTCAAAAATATAAAAAGTTATTCAATAACGTCCGGTTTCGATTATAGAAGAAACTTTAACCTCTTGTTGGGTGAAATGATATAGTGCATTAACCTCTGACTCCTGTCCTACGGGAAAAATGAAGTGGATCATAAACAAATATTTCACTGATGTTTGTGTTCGGAATAAAATACTTATTGGGTGGCAAGATTGCACCTTGGGACCTTACTAGACCTTGCAACACATCTCATAACTTATGATGTAAACATTTCTTGGTATGTGTCAATTTCTTTTTGATATTTTGAGCTTTCCCAGATAGTTTTAATTTCAATAAAAAACTTTAAATATTCATGCTTTATCTTTTTCCAACTCTCATAGTCTGTCGTTAAATTTTCAAAAGCGCTTTTTGCTTCTATTAACTTATCTGAACTCCAATTAGAGGCAAATACTATCATTTGTAAAATCACTTCTTCATTTCTTCTTCCACAGTCAATGATTTTTCTATATAATTCCTCTAAACTGTCCCCTAAATTAATAGAAGAGTTCGGAATGCTTTTTGACATTTTGACATAAGGGAAAAAGCCATTAATAAGCTTGCCATATAATGCGCCGATCTCTGCATCCTGACGAACCAAAATGTCCACGCCTCCTCTTTTAAGCTTCATCCTATCAAGTACAATTCTTGATAGATACGGATGGTGATGCTCTTCCAAACCTGCCGGTACTATTACGCCTCGTTTTTTGTCACGTACTATAGGTAAGATAATATCTGTCATTGTATATGTCCGACTCACCATTTTTGAGAAGTCATTCCCAAGCAGTTGTAATCTATTATACGTATCATTAGTAACCTCACGGTTTTCAAGTAAATCTCTAGTACTTAAAACACTAGAAACAAGCGAAAACACTCGGGCATGATCATGATGATTATGCGTTCTAATTTCACCTTTTTTCTCATCGAATCCCAGCTTTTTAATAAAGAATATGAATTGATGGGCATTTCGTATTAATTCATTTAATGGCTTTTGTCTCGAATTTAACGCGCTTAATTCAGAAATGATTATATGAGTATAAATACCTGTGCATTTTTGCAGCTCAAGCACTCTAAAGATGGAAGAAAGCGTACCAGCCGTTGGAGAGTTAGTAGGACCAAATCCCGTTACAATGGCCAATTCATTCGCGGAAATTTTGTTGAAAATTTCCAAATTATCATAACACAAATACTTTGAGTTCAATTCATCATTTTTTCCATAATTATGCAACTGAATATTATGAGGAAACTTAGTATATTGAAAGTCCTTGATTATTTTCCCAAGTTTTTTATTTGAATATTCCAATTCCTTCAGTGCATGTTTATAATCGTTCGCAACTTCCTCAATTGATTTATTCTGTTGTTCTGCTATTTCTTTTAGTTCCTCAATAAAATTATTGAGGATAATTGAAGGGATAGCAGTGCTGCAATTCTTTTTTATGTACCTTTTATTCTTCATAAGATTTTGAAAAAGAAAAAGCTGGGGTTGCCTTTGTTGTATCAACCCCAGCCTGTTAGCTGAATCCCAAGATCCTCCTGACTTCGTCGAGAGTTTCGATGGCGTTTTCTCTCGCTACCTTGGCTCCTTCTTCCAGAACGGACGGAATGTACGACGGATTCCGTGTGATCTCGGCTCTTTTGGCCTGAAACTCCCCGATGAAGTTCTGAACGATGCGGGCCAGAATCTGCTTGAACTGACCCATTACTGGTTTACCGCTCTTGTGTGCCTTGATGATAGCATCCACCTCATCGCGTTCCGATTCGGTTTTTGCCAACTCTTTGGCAATCAAGATATGGCTTTCCAGTTTCTCGTTCATTATCCCCTCGAAAGCGGTCTCAGCCACCTTGATCTTGCTGGCAACCGTTTTTACATCGTCCGTCAAGAAGATGGCGCCGCCAGGATTGCTCTTGCTCATTTTACCCTCTCCCTTCAGGGAAAGGATGCGGAGCGACCTGACCTGCAACACCTGAGGAATCGGTAAAAGCTCCCCGTACCTCTCGTTGAACCTGCGGGCGAGCAGGCGAGTGACTTCCATGTGCGGGAGCTGATCCTCTCCGACCGCAACCTTTTTGGCTCTGTTTAGCAAGATGTCAGCAGCCATCAGAATCGGATAGAGAAGAAGGAGAGCGTTCGCCGTTTCCGGCCGTGCGTTGTTCTTGAGCTTATCCTTAAGAGTCGGCACTCTCAAGAGTTCAGCCACAGAGATAAGCCGTGCCAGAAGTGTGGTAAACGTAGTGACTTCTCCTGCTATATCCGATTGGAGATAGATATTCGTTTTCTGTTGGTCTATCCCAAGCGCGATGTAGTCAGCCACGACTCCGTGGATGTACTGCCTCACAGTAGCCGGTTCGTTGTCCGTAATCGCGTGAAGATCGGCAACGAAAACCACTGGAGACACGCCCTGCGCCTGAAGTTCAACAATGGGTGCTACTGCCCCCAGGTAGTTAGCGACGGTCAAGTCGCCAGTGGGTCTGATACCCGTCAATAATTCAACTTTGTACTGCATAGCAGATACCTCCTTTCTTTGGATTTGGGCCTTTTTCAAGGTATTTTTTAAAGTACTGGGACTAGCATAATCCTTTTTTATATTTTTGTCAAGACTATGGGTCATGTTTATTTTCTATTGATAAATTTAATAATATCCTCCTTTTTGTATCGCCTCACATTTCGCGGTGTTGGTCTGAAGAGTTTTAAAATCCCTTTTGCATCCCAGCGTCTCAAAGTCATACTAGAAATACCGAGTATCTCCGATACTTGTTTCATTGTTAATAATTCTGGGAGTTTTTCTAAATCCATAATCACTTGCTCTAAAACTTTATCATTGTTATACTTATTGTAACAGAGCGAATGAATTTTGTAAAATTTAATCCAGCCTTTCAGCAGGCGGGCAAAAATTGGGGGAGTTTGAGGGGGAAAATTTTTGTCCGCCTGCTCTGCCCACCGAAGGCAGACTGGGGGTGGGAAGCGGCTCGTCCTTGCGTCAGCAAAGAAGCAAAGCCCACAAAAATTGATTCCTTAATTGAAAAATTTTTTTGCGCGTGCCCATTAAAAGAAAAAGAAATTTTTGCGGGCTTTGCTTGCCGCCGTCAGGCGGCGAGCCGCTGGGCAGGATTGCCGCCCGCAGGGCGGCACTTAGTCTGGGTTCTATTGGAAATGAGTTCCAACTTTATCCAGCAAACACCACCAAACAAAAACTCCGAACGGCTGTTCGGAATTTTTGTTTGGTGGAGTAATTATATCATTTGCTCGCACCTATTTTCAAACGAAAGCCAACGAATGAACGCCTCCACGCCGCCGC
>QLUP01000038.1 GCA_018725485.1 Candidatus Lithacetigena glycinireducens
AATATGTAGGTTCTAAACTTAAAAGCATTATAGACCCAGACCTAACTTTATTTGCTTATATTAATGGACAACCTGTATTAAATGGAAGTCTTTCTCCCTGGAACTTGGCTAATATAGGTTAAAGTTCAGGAAGATGAAATCTATGAGAGTGTTTATTCTTGGTGTATTAGAAGAATATAGAAACCGGGGTTTAAGTGCGCTATTATATACTAAAACAGCCTTAGAAGTGATTAAGAAAGGTTATGCCTGGGGAGAAGCCTCAATGACTCTTGAAGATAATGCTGGAGGAGTACCTTATAAGAAGTTTTTTATTTTTGGTAAAAATCTATAATGTATTAACAAAATAATCGGAGGCGATAATGGCAAAAACATTAACAATAATTGGCTTACAAACTATGCCTATAATTAAAGAAGGAGATGATATACCAGCTTTAATTATTGAGGCATGTAAAAGAGAAGGTGTAAGCATTGAAGACGGTGATATTATAGTAGTCACTCAAAAGATAGTATCTAAAGCTGAAGGAAGGGTATATGACCTGGAAATTATTACTCCTTCTAAAAAAGCTATGGAGTTAGGAGAGGCAACTCAGCGTGACCCAAGACTGATCGAGTTGGTTTTATCGGATACTGCTGAAGTGGTTAAAGCAACACCTGAAGGGTTGATTGTCAGAAATATTCAAGGTAATGTTTGTTTGAATGCGGGTGCAGATAGGTCTAATGTACCTGGTGAGACTATCTACTCCTTACTACCTGTAAACCCTGATGAATCCTCTAAAATAATCAGAAAAGGTTTGCAGAAAATAATTAATAAAAGGATAGCGGTAATTATTACCGATACCTATAGCCGACCCTTCAGGAGAGGTCAGGTAGATTTAGCCATTGGTTTTTCGGGTATTTTTCCCTTCAGAGATTATCGGCACACAGGTGATCTTTATGGAAAAGAACTAAGAGTTAAAAACACCACTATTATAGATGAAATTGCTTCAGCTTCAGAACTGGTAATCGGTCAGTCCACGGAAGCTATACCGGTTTCTATTGTCAAGAATCTAACCTGGGAAGATAGCGAAGTTGGTATGAGCGAAATATCACTTTCCAAAGAAGAAGATATGTTTAAAGGAGCACTATAAACAGTTTTATGAAACTGGAAAAAATAATTGAAGAAGGATTAGAAAATTATTTTTACTATAACCCTGTTTTAGCAACACAGCAAGGTAATCATCATTATGACCATCTTTTAGCTCGCTATGATACAGATAGTATCGCTTCTCAAATTTCTTTTCTTGAAAGTTACCAGCAGAAACTTAAGGAGATTAAAGTAGAGGAATTGCCTATCAGAGAAAGGGTAGATTATAAAATATTTAATTCTTTCTTAAATACCAAATTAAGGACTCTTATTGATTTAAAATTAGTCAAAAAACTACCGGTTATTTATATATATTCTTTTTTATATGGTTTATACCTGTTGATTGCCAGGGATTATATACCACAAGAAGAAAGATTGGAGAACATAAAGAACCGACTGGTGGAGACTAACAGGGTTTTAAGGGAAGGAAAAATGAACCTGGTGGACCCGCCGGCAACTTTCATAAAAGTTGCCCAGGAGATTGGTCAAAGTGGATTAGAGTTTTTAAAATTCGTTATCCCTCCTCTCTTTGAAAAATATAACCAGAGGTTAGAGGTAGATAGATTAATAGAACAGGCGAGTGAATCCCTGCAGAATTTTTTATCTTACCTAAACACACTACTAACCAGTAAAGATGAATTCGCTGTAGGTAAGGAGATGTTTCGAAAAATATTATTAGAGGATCATTTTATTTATCATACCCCTGAAGAACTGTTATCCTGGGGAGAGACGGTTCTCAATGATACCAGGGTTCAGTTAGAACAGTTATGTAAATCTTTTGAGCCAGGACTTTCTCCACAGGAAATATTTGAGAAATTAAGAGATGACCATCCCTCAACAGATAGCCTGTTAAAAGAATATAGAGAAGAAACCTCCAGAGTAAGGGAGTTTGTTCTGAAAAAAGACCTGGTTGACTTTCCAAAATATGAAAGTTTAATTATTGAAGAAACACCCTTATTTGCTCGGACCTTATTACCCTATGCAGGTTATGTTTCACCTCCACTATTGCAGAAAAACCAAACCGGGAGATTTTGGATAACCCCTACTGAAAGCAAGGGTTTGAAAGCTCATTATCGGAAAAGTATTCCCATAACTGTAGTGCACGAAGCTTACCCTGGACATCACTTACAGTTAACATCATCCGGTTTAAATAAGTCCTTGATTAGAAAAGTATCTTATTCACCCCTTTTTAGTGAAGGTTGGGCTTTTTATTGCGAGGAACTGATGGATAATATGGGTTACCTTTCAGACCCAATTTTTCGATTAATTCGCTTAAAGGATCAACTCTGGAGAGCAGCACGTGTAATAATTGATATTAAGTTACACACTCAAGGCATGACAGTTGAAGAAGGTGTTAATTTTCTTATAGAAAAAGCTTATCTAGAAAGGAACGAAGCTGAAGCTGAAGTTAAGAGGTATACTTTTAATCCCACCCAACCCCTTTCTTATCTTACAGGAAAGAGAGAGATTATCAGTCTGGTAAATGACTATAAAATTAAAAAAGGTGATAATTTTAATCTTAAAGATTTTCATAATAAACTACTTTCCCTGGGAACAATCGCTCCTGCGATGGCCCGACAGGAGTTATTTTCCTGATAAACTAAAAAGTGTACACTCAATTCTGGTTTCTATTTAAAGCTAATAATATCTAGGTAAAATAGAACAAGGTTGACATTTAATGATGAATATTATAAGATTTTTACATATTTATTAAGGATGGTTTAATTATGGAATACAGAGCACCCCGCGGTACACGAGACATTTTACCCCCGGAATCTGAGGGGTGGGAGATTATTTTAAGTAAACTTAGGGTTAGAGCTGAAGAGTATGGCTATAAAAAAGTAATCTTTCCTACTTTTGAACATACCGAACTCTTTAAAAGGGGTATCGGAGAGGATACTGACATTGTTCAAAAGGAGATGTATACTTTTCAAGACAGAAAAGGCAGGTGGTTAACCTTAAGGCCAGAAGGAACCGCTTCTTTGGCCAGGCTTTTTGTAGAAAAAGGGATTGATAATTTTAATGGAGTATCTAAATTTTATTATTTTGGTTCAATGTTTCGTTATGAAAGACCTCAAGCAGGAAGATTTCGTGAATTTTACCAATTCGGAGTAGAAGCCCTGGGGTCAGACTCTCCTTACCTGGATGTGGAGCTGATTTCTCTTAGTAAAGATACTGTAGATTCTTTTAATATAAAAGACTATCTAATATATATAAATTCCATTGGGTGTTCTGAGTGTAGAACTCGCTATATTTTTAAACTGCGCGATTTACTAAAACAGGAAATTACCTCTTATTGTGAGGATTGTCAGCGAAGGTCAATTACGAACACCTTAAGGGTTCTGGATTGTAAAGTTGATAAACACCGAACTAACAAATTACCAGTATTGACTGATAATCTCTGTCATTCGTGTAGTCAACATTATAATGAGGTTAAAAAAGGATTACAAACCTTGAAAATTAACTGGCAGGAAAATCACAACTTGGTAAGAGGTTTTGATTATTACAACAGGACAGTCTTTGAATTAGTTACTCCGCATTTAGGCGAGAACACCAGTATTCTTGGTGGCGGAAGGTATGACCTCCTGATTTCCTGCCTTGGTGGTAAAGAAACACCTGGAGTGGGATTTGCCTTAGGGTTTGATAGGCTTTATCAGGTTGTTTATTCAAATAACCCTGAGTTTTTGAATATCCCGAGAAAAGGTGTGTATATATCATCCCCCGAAACTAACCTTTGGGAGAAGGTGTTTAAAATGACTTTTGATTTGCGCAGTAGGGGGTTGAAGGCAGAATGTAACTATCAAAACCGAAGTCTTAAGTCCCAGGTGAAAACAGCAGATAAGGAGCATTTTGAATACTTTTTAACAATTTTTGAGAAAGATATAGTTTTGAAAAACCTTACTACAGGCGAAGAGAAAGTTTATGAAAATGAAGAAGAAGAAAAGGTCCTGGCTTTACTTTCAAGTAAAGGGGCAAAGAGTTGAAAAGAACTATATATGCTGGAAATGTATCAGTAGAGCATGTTGGTGAAAATGTAACTATTAAAGGGTGGGTTCAAAAAATCAGAAATCATGGCGGCGTCCTTTTTGTAGATGTCAGGGATAGAGAAGGGGTTGTACAGACTGTTTGGCCCGATTTTTTTAATAGTATTCATGCAGATCTTTTGGTAGCTATAAAACCAGAAGAGGTGGTGGAAATATCCGGATCTGTAAGGAGAAGACCTGAAGAATCCGTTAATCACCAGATGAAAACAGGAGAGGTAGAAATCCTGGGAAGCGATATCATTCGCATAAGTTCAACTCTCCCGTTACCATTTGAGATTTCCAGGGAAATCCAGGTAAAAGAATCCTTGAGGATGAAATACAGGTATCTGGATTTAAGAAGAGAATCGCTTAGTAAGAATATTTTTTTCAGGTCAAAGATTTCTAAGTTGGTTAGGGATTTTTTTCACAGAAACGGTTTTATAGAGGTGGAAACTCCCTTAATTGTAAAATATACACCTGGTGGAGCAAGAAACTTTTTGATACCCAGTCGCTTATTTACCGGGAAATTTTTTGCTCTGGCTGAATCACCCCAGATTTATAAACAGTTGTTGATGATTGCAAATTTTGATAAATATTTTCAATTATCCAAATGTTTCAGAGATGAAGACCCCAGGTCTGATCGTCAGATTGAATTCACCCAAATAGATGTGGAAATGTCTTTTATTGATGAATTGGAAGTTATGAGATTAATAGAAGATCTCTTTTACGTATTGTGGAAAGAAATTCTTAATATTGAGCTTGTGCAACCTTATAAAATTTTAACCTACCACGAGGCTATTTGTAGATATGGAACCGATAAGCCTGATTTAAGGTTTGGCTTAGAGATAGAAGACTTAACCTCTATTTTCCAACACAGCACTTTTCAGTATTTACGAGAAGCATCCTTCGTGGGAGGTATAATTTGCCGTAAAGCTTCCAAAATCAGTAGAAAATATCTTCAGGGTTATGACGAATTCATAAAAAGCCAGGGTGGAAAGGGTGTTAAAGTTTTTAAATTAGATGAGGAAGAAAAAGATCCCGAAGTGTTTAAAGTTCTTAAAACAAAATATTATTTCCAACCTGGCGATCTTTTGTTGGTGATGGGTGGAGAAAAATTTCACTCTCTTGAATTACTGGGTCTTTTACGGAAAAATATTATAGAAGTGGAAAATATCATACCAGATAAAGAATTTGAATTGGTATGGGTAGTGGACTTTCCTCTCTTTGAATTAAATAATGAGGGGAACATTACTTCAAAACACCATCCTTTTACTTCACCCCTGGTAGAGGATATTCCATTATTTTCAACCAACCCTCTAATGATGAGAGCTCGATCTTATGATATAGTGGTAAATGGCGTGGAACTGGGAGGCGGTAGTATAAGAATTATTTCTCGTGATATTCAACAGGAAGTGTTCAAGACACTGGGTCTCAGCGATAAAGATATTGAGGAAAAATTTGGATTTCTTTTGAAAGCTCTTTCCTTTGGAGCACCTCCACATGGGGGGATAGCTTTGGGATTTGACAGGTTGGTAGCTATTTTGCTGGGGGAAGAATCAATTAGAGAAGTTATTGCTTTTCCCAAAATGACCTCTACCTACGATCCCTTAACTGATGCTCCCTCTGAGGTTGAGTACCAACAACTTAAAAACTTACATATTAAAGTGGAGGAATAGTTTTGGATACTGGAATCTCCCTATATAGAAGATGGAGACCTCAAAATTTTGATGAGGTTGCAGGACAGACGCATGTAGTTAGAACTTTAAAAAATATGGTTGAAGGTGGGAAAATAAATCATGCTTACTTATTTACAGGACCACGAGGGACTGGTAAAACCAGTGTTGCCAGAATATTAGCTCGAGCAATTAACTGCCTGGGCCCCTTACAGGGAAATCCTTGTGGTAAGTGTCTTCCCTGCAATAATTTATTAATTGGTTACAGTATGGATATATTGGAGATCGATGCCGCTTCTAATCGAGGTATTGATGAGATAAAAGATTTAAGAAGTAAAGTTAGTTTTACTCCTGCTATTCTTAAATATAAGGTGTATATCATAGATGAAGTTCATATGCTTACTCCAGAAGCTTTTAACGCTTTATTAAAAACTCTTGAAGAACCACCTAATTTTGTAGTTTTTGTTTTAGCTACAACCGAACCACATAAAGTTCCTCCAACTATTGCTTCCAGGTGTTTAAGGTTTGATTTCAGGAATCTAAGCGAAGAAGATATGATTAACCTACTAAAAAAGGTATGCGAACATGAAGGATTTTCCATAGAGGAGAAATCTCTTTTAATACTTATTAAAGCTTCGCAGGGTTCGCTTAGAGATGCGCTTACCTATCTTGAGCAGGTTGAATCTTTTGCAGGTAAAGAAATGAAGGATGAAGATGTCTATATTGTGTTGGGAATTCCCTCTCCAGCCTGGGTGAGGGATTACCTCCTGGATTTGTTGTTAAAAAGAAGAGAAAATGGGATTAACAGAGTAGAGGAACTGGTTAGGTTAGGAAGGGATTTTCGCCAGAGCATCAGGCAGGTAATAATCCAACTAAGAAACCTGATCATAGTCAGAATGGGAGAAGGCAGCAAAAAGATTTTTGTCGATGAAGAGCTGTTGACCAATACCTCTGCTGTTCCCATTGAAGAATTGATTATTGTTCTGGATAGATTGATTTCACAGGAAAATGAGCTCAGGTTCAGCCTCGACCCCAGGCTTACTCTGGAGTTGTTTACTTTGAAAGAAGCCTCCCCTGCATCAATTAAATTACCGGTTAAAGAAGGAAGGGTAACACTTAAACATGAAGAAATATTAACGGAGACGAAAACTATCAGCGTACCGGCTGTTTCTGAAACTATTTTTTCTCTAGATAGTTTTATTAAATTCATAAAGGAAACAAAGAAACATTTTATTTTTGGGTCTATGATAGGTTTAGCAAAAGAATATTCCTTTATTAATAATGATTTAACTCTTTTTTATCGGGTAAAAGAAAAAGCTCAGCTGGAATTTTTAAATAAAGAAAAGGGCAACCTGGAGAAGATGTTATCAGAATTTGTTAAAACACCTTCCACCATATCTTTGAAATATATACCCGAGAAGGATTCAGATTTTGATTTACGACAGGATCCTATTGTAAAGAAAGCCCTGGAGCTATTTGAAGGGAGTTCATTGATAGTACGAAAGGTTGACGAAGATGAGAAGTGAATCACCTTCTTTAAGGAAATTAATTACCCAGCTGCAATCACTACCAGGCATAGGGTACAAGAGTGCAAGAAGACTTGCTTTTCACATAATTAAATTGCCTATGAGTAAGGTTGAGGAACTGTCAGTAGCTTTGGTAGAAGCTAAGAGAAATTTAAAACTCTGTTCCATCTGTTTTAACTTATCTGATAGTGACCCTTGTTTTATCTGTAATGATTACTCCCGTGATAGAACAATACTTTGCGTGGTAGAGCAACCCCAGGATATTATTACTGTGGATAGGACCGGGGAGTTTAAAGGTCTTTATCATGTACTTCAAGGAGCTCTTTCTCCGATGGATGGAATCGGACCCGATAATCTCAAAATAAAGGAATTAATCAACAGACTAGCGAATTCCTTTATTAAGGAAATTATCATAGCTACAGACCCAAATGTTGAAGGTGAAGCTACTGCCATCTATCTTATGAAATTAATTAAACCGCTAAATTATAAAGTTACCAGAATAGCTCAAGGGTTATCTGTGGGAAGTGACCTGGAGTACGCAGATGAGGTTAGTCTGAGCATAGCATTTAAAGATCGTATAGAATGGTAGTTGATTGAAAACGCAAAACTCCCTTAATGATATAAAGATGCTTCTGGAAGTCTTGCCTCAGGATATAATTGAGATTATTTCTTCATTTGATGATTTAGATGACTTACTGGAAATAATTTTTGATTTAGGTAGACCCGTTGAGGTTAGACTGATAAACCGTACCGTGGTTTTAAAGGATAAAATTGTTGACAAAAACGATATATCTTATATAACAGGACTCATCGGAGAATTTGGGGATGATAATAGGGCAGGCATTGAAAGAACTTTGCACAGAATTTCAGCTATCAGGAATAGGAAAGGCGATATTATTGGACTAACTTTAAGAGTAGGTAGGGCTTTATACGGAACTATTGCAATTATCAGAGAAGAGTTGTCTAT
>QLUP01000039.1 GCA_018725485.1 Candidatus Lithacetigena glycinireducens
TTAAATATGTAGTTGAGGAGATCGAAGTTGGGAATATTTGGATAGATTTGTCTGATATGATGCATGTGCCAGATGCTGAAATAACAGGATTTCCTACACAAAAACCAGAGGATCTCTTAGAGCGTATCATCAAAGCCTCCTCTAACGAAGGCGACCTTGTGGCTGATTTCTTCTGTGGTTCAGGGACAACTTTGGCTGTAGCCGAGAAGTTAGGCAGGCGGTGGATTGGCTCTGATTTATCCAAGTTTGCTATTCATACTACTCGCAAACGGCTTTTAGACATCACGAATTGTAAACCTTTTGAGGTCTTAAACCTGGGCAAATATCAGAAGGCAAAACTCAAAGAGAATGGGGTTAGTCGGTATATAGACTTCGTTTTGAAACTTTACCGTGCCGAGCCTATTTCAGGCTATACAACCCTTCATGGTAAGAAAGCAGGTAGAATGGTGCATATCGGGGATGTGGATTCTATTGTGACAGAGAGAGAAATAAGGGAGACGGTTAAAGAATGTGCAGGAACAGGTATAAAATCTGTGGACATATTAGGCTGGGACTTTGAAATGGGGCTTCATGATTTAGTGGATAGAATTGGTGATGAACATTCTGTAAAAATTCGGCTGGTGCAGATTCCACGAGAAGCATTAGAGGTCAAAGACGCTGCCAGAGAAGAAATAAAGTTCTTTGACCTGAACTATCTTGAGGTAGAACATAGGGTGAACGGAAAGACCCTGAATATTGCCCTGAAGGACTTTGTTATCTCTAATCCTGAATATCTCCCCGAAGAAGTAAGAGAGAAGGTTAAGAAATTCACTGACTACATTGACTATTGGGCAGTGGATTTTGACTACAAGAACGACACCTTCCACAACATGTGGCAATCCTTCAGGACAAAAAAACATCCAGCCCTTGAAACGAAATACTCTCATCCTTACGAAAAGACTGGGAAATATCAGGTTTTGGTTAAGGTAGTGGATATTTTCGGGAATGATACGAATAAGGTATTTGTGCTAAAGGTAGGATAAATTACATGTATATTCACCGAGTTCATATCAGAAATTTTCGTTGTTTGGGTAATTTTGAGATAATCCTTAATCCAGGAGTTTCTTTATTTGTCGGGGAAAATAACAGCGGTAAATCCACTCTGCTTTATGCAATTGATAAAATCCTCGGACGAAATCCAAGCCAATTTGAATTGGAAGATTTTTATGCTCCTACTTCTGGATTCGATCCCAGGACATCCGAGCCTATCGAAATTGATATTGAATTACGGCCGTCCCCTGTGGCCGCTAATCGGTCTGTGACTCCTTCCTTTTCAGACCAGTTTATACAAGATTTTACTGGGAAAATTGATACAGACGACAAAGGACAACTTTTTATAGGTTGTGTCAAGGCACGGTATGATTCGGCTACTCAGCAAGTACAGCACAGGTACTATTCGATTAACGCTGCTGGAATAGAAAGCCCGTTGACTAATAGGGACAGGTATCGCCTTCGATCTTATGTTCCTTTCTATCTTGTCAATGCCTTTCGAGATTCAGATAAGCAACTAAGTCAACGGGGAAGTTTCTGGGGTCGCCTTCTGGAAGCAATTCCTGTGGATGCAACGCTTGCTGCAAGAGTTACCGCTTCCCTATCGTTGGTGAATGATGATCTGGTCACTAATACCCCTCGTCTTCAAGAAATCAAAGACAGATTTATGGAGCTCAAAGATGTGATTGGTCTGGCCGCCGTTCCTGGGTGTGTGCAAATTCATCCAATTCCACCAGAACCCCAGGACTTGCTTAGAAATCTCGATGTCCTTTTACAAACACGAGGTTCCTCTAATCAATTTCGCTTAAGCCAACATGGTGAAGGAATGCGTAGCTTGGCAGTGCTGACTATTTTTCGGATCTTTGTTCAGACCCTTGTCAGAGAAGAAAATGAAAATGATGAAGCAAATCCCATACTTGCCATAGAGGAACCGGAAGCCCACTTGCATCCACATACCCAAAGAGCAGTTGTTGAGCAATTAGGTCCTCTTGCAGGCCAGGTATTTGTTACAACACATTCCCCTAAAGTGGCAGAACCGTTTGAAATCCAGCGGATTTATCTTTTCCGCAGGCCTGGACCAGAAGCCGTGCTAAGATATCTGCCAGAAAACCATCCTACCAATCCTGCTCAGTCTTTTCTGACAGAGCCTGTCAAAGTTAAACTTGACAGATATCTCAAAAGTGGAGGAGCGGAACTCTTTTTCGCTCGGTGTATTATCTTCTTTGAAGGAGACTCTGAAAGGCTTGCACTGCCGGTATTTGCTAAGGCACTTGGAATAAATTTAGACCAATTGGGAATTACATTACTTCCAGTTTTTGGCAAAGACTATGAACCCTATTTACGAATTCTCCACCAAACTGCCTTCAATATCCCATGGATTATTCTTTCTGATGCAGAGGGAAATACCTTGAAGGAATTGGTTAGTAAACTTGGCAAGGCCGGCTACGTAACACAGGCTGAAGTTGGTACTTTATCTGATTCAGGTCAACTTCGGAATGATATTTTATTGCCGAACAACTGTTTCTGCTATGGCGATGGTGAAGATTTTGAGAATCTTCTACTTAAAGCTGGCTTTGTAACTGAATATCAAGAAGTTATTGAAAAATACGAACTAGGGGCATTTAAGGCATTTTTCGATCAACAGGATAAGCGTGAAAAATATGCCAGTGCATCAATGGAGATGAAGATTCATGACTTTGTCAAGACAAGGTCAAAACCATTTTACGCTCGGATGGTTGCTGAAAAAATCGCTGGAACCCCAAATAAGATACCAAGTGTAATTAAAGATGCATTGAAAAGAGCAAAGGAATTGGCAGAAAAGGATGATTAAATGGCCCAAGAAGATTTAGCAACAATCTCTGCTGGTTTAGGAATTCCACTGGAGGGTTGCCATCTTGTTCTTTCAGGACCCGGAGGGGGTAAGACAACGCTTCTTGTGAATCGCGTTGCTGCTATTCTAGAGACTTTTCCAAAAGACCGATTTAGGGTTTTGGGTCTAACTTTCACAAATAAAGCAGCCAGACAGATGGAAGAGCGCCTTGGTAAAGATTATCCTAAACTTTCAGCGATTGCAGAAGAACGCCTTTTAATGGGGACCTTTCATAGTTTTTGTGGGAAAATTCTAAAATCCTATGGCCACCATTTAAAACTTTCACCAGGTTTTCAAATCATAGACACACCAGACTGCAAGGCACTTCTTATTGAGTTACAAGAAAAGGGGGAACTGCCAGAAGGATTGCGTCCTGACAACCTTGTCTATGTATTTTCATCGCTGAAAAGCCGGGATACCTTCGGTGTTGTAGGTAACCCAGATACAAAACTCTCGCCGGGATTAATGGAAGCATACAAGGTATATCAGCGGGCATTAGAAGAAATAGGGGGGGTCGACTTTGGAGATCTTATTCTGAAAACTACTCATTTACTTATACAACGTCCAGATATTCAGTCATTTTATCACAAGGCATTCCGTTACATCCTGGTAGATGAGTTTCAGGATACAACTCCTGCACAATATGCTTTCCTTAAAGCACTTGTGCCACAAAACAACCCAAATGTATTTGCGGTAGCCGATGAAGACCAGCTTATCTATGAATGGAACGAGGCTCGGTTAGAAACTTTAAATCATTTCGTTCAAGATTTTAAAGCCAAACACTATTTCAGCACATTGACCTATCGTTGTCCTTTAAGAGTGGTAAAGGCTGCTAATGCAGTAATCCAGAACAATCAATATCGTGTTCAAGGAAAACCAGAGATTTTGGCATTACCGGAAAAGAAAGACACTCCATCAATTTTTCTATTTAAGGCTGGGACATCTGATGGTGAGGCTAACTTTGTAAGTAATAAGATAATTCAATTAAAAGAACAAGGGATATCTCTTTCAGAAATTTGTGTGATGACTCGTCAACATTATCATTTCCTTCATATTGAAAAGGCATTGCAAGATGTAAATATTCCTTCCAAAAGAGCACGGAATGAAATTCTGTCAACAGATGAAGGCCGTGTAATCCTATCAATTTTAAGATTAGCCATCAGTCCTTTTGATAATTTAAGTCTAAGACGGATACTAACGGAATTTGCTCCATCCTACTTGGCTCAAAAAGAAGAATGGCTATCACTTGCTGAAGCAACACAGAGTCCGATAGATAGTGTGATCATCAACTTTCTCAAAAAAGACAAAACTAGCATAGAAAGTGAAGAGGATGAACTCTTAATAGGAGTTATGAGAATTCTAAGCAATGTGCGAGGGTATGCTAGTAATGTAAACAAAGCACTTGAGATAGTATCAGAGAAAATCCCTCGACTTTTCGAAAATATTTTCCTGGAAGGGGAGAAAACTGAAGCTTTAACTGAAGTCTTTAAGATCCTGAAACGAGTGGCAAGGGATCGTAAAATCTTGACAACTGGTTCTATCAGTGATTTGTTAGACAATCTTGGATTTATTCCTGAGCTAACCGAACCCTCCGTTACTGGCGATGCTGTATCGTTGTTAACTTGTCACCAAGCAAAAGGGTTAGAGTTCCGCATAGTATTTCTTGTCGCTCTGGAGAAAGGTTTATTTCCTGATTATCGGAGTGAAAGAGAATCTCGCAAATTGGAAGAGGAAAGGCGTCTATTTTATGTTTCAATAACTAGGACCAAAGAACGTCTTTATTTAACATATTCCTTGCAGAGACCAGATGCAAGTGGAACTCTGCGATCAAGGGAGGCTTCACGCTTTTTATTAGAAATACCAAACGACTTAGTGACGGTAGTGCCTAATGGCAACAATTGACCTTGATATAAAGCTCAAACACGCCCTTCAGACCTGGCGTGAAAGGAGGTATCAAAATGGAGGCAAAAAGATTTATAAGTAAGGTTTTACCAGATGGACATCTGTCTTTACCAGAGGACACAGCAAAGGATGTGGGGAAGGTTTTTGAGGTAATTCTCATTCCTCTGGAAGAGGCTGAGGTTTATTCCTATGCAGAAACTCAGGCAAAAGAGAAAGGCTTTTCAAAACTTACAGAGGAAGATATTGAAAGGATTATCCATGAATCAAGAGGTATTAGGTGAAACGAATAGTTCTGGATACAAATGTTACTATTTCTGCTTTTTTCTGGGGAGGGTATCCAAGAGCTGTATATGATTTAGTGAAAGAAGGAAAAGTAACATTACTTTCCAGCATAGAAATAGAGGCAGAATTCATCAGGGTTTTGTCCTACTCCAAATTCGGATTGACTCCTGCTGAAATCCTTCCCTTAGTTAACAGCCTGAGAAAGTATGTCCATTTTATTGAAGTAAAAAGCAAAATTGATGTTGTTAAAGAAGATCCTACAGACAATATCTTTCTTGAATGTGCTCTGGAGGGAAATACTGATTATATTATTTCTGGGGATCATCATCTCCTTAATATAGGCAATTATAAAGGGATACAGATCATAAGAGCAAAAGATTTTCTAATTAAAGAAGGATTTATTTAATCAATGGCAATAATTGACCTTGATATAAAAATCAAACAAGCCGTCAAGACCTGGCGAGAACGAAACTACGAAGGGGCAAGCCCTGTTACCAAAAGACTTCTTGAGTTCTGGTTTAAAGAAGAGCATATCCTGACTGATGCCTCACGGTTTGAATTCTGGAAATGCCAGCGAGAGGCAATAGAAGCCCTGATTTACATTTATGAGATATGCAAATACCACAGCCTTTATGACCTTGCAAGAGGCCTTGGAGTTAGTATCCCGGTTGACCCTACAAAAGACCTCTGGCCCAAATATTGTTTTAAGATGGCAACAGGCTCAGGAAAAACTTGGGTGATGACGATGGTAATAGTTTGGCAATATTTTAATAAGATTTTTGGCATAAATAATGGTGTCCGCTACTCCAGCCATTTTCTACTTCTTGCTCCCAATATTATCGTCTTGGATCGGCTTGAAGAGGCTTTTGGCGATAACAGAGTCTTTAGAGAGTTCCCCTTCATTCCCACTGAGTGGCAAGCGGACTTTGATTTTCAATTTATTAAACAGAGCGAGGTCATTCCACGAACTGCGAGAGGCATCCTTCACCTGACCAATATCCAGCAACTTTATGAGAGAGATGTAGAAGGAGCAGTCAACCCTTTGGATGAGGCTCTTGGTCCAAAGCCAAAGCGTGAAGAGGAAGCGATCTACGATTCCTTACGGACAGTGCTTTCAAGCTATAATGACCTTATGGTCTTAAATGACGAGGCTCATCATGTCCATAGTGATGACCTGGAATGGAACAAGGTCATTGCGCATCTGGATTCAACACTTAAAGAACGAAATGGCAATGGTTTGATGATGCAATCAGATTTTACTGCAACCCCAAAGGACCTTCAGGGTAACCTTTTTCCACATATCATCTACGACTACCCTCTTGCAGAAGCTATAAAAGATAAGATTGTAAAGCGTCCTCGTATTGGGGAGATTGAAAATGTCCCCGAGTCTCTGAGTAAGGACTTTGTTAAAAAGAATCGCCTCCAGATTGACACAGGCATAGAGATTCTTAAGGAATTTCAAAAGGAGTTCAAAGATACGGGAAAGAAGCCCATCCTTTTTATCATGGCTGATGTGACCAGGAATGCAGATAAAGTGGGAGAGTATTTTAAAAGGCATGGTTATGAGGGTAAAGTTCTTGTCATTCACACGGATACCAAAGGCGTCATTACTAAAAAAGACCTTGAGAAGGCAAGAAAAGCAGCCAGAGAGATTGACAGCCCTGAAAACCCTTATGAGATTATCGTAAGTGTAATGATGCTCAAGGAAGGGTGGGATGTAAGGAATGTCTGTGTGATTGTTCCACTGAGGGCTTTTGATTCACCAGTTTTGCCTGAACAAACATTAGGGAGAGGTTTACGAAGGATAGCCCCTCAGGATGACACATGGGAGGAAAAGCTTATTGTTATTGACCATCCACGATTCCGCCAGCTCTGGCAGGCAGAGATTGCTAAAGGGGAATTGATTGTTGACTTTACAACTGCAAAGAGAGCTTATGAACCGAGCAACCTTGTAATGGTTAACCCAGAGAAAATTCAATTTGATATAGAAATCCCTGTTGTAGAGGGAGGACTTACCCGGACAGTGCCTAATCTAACAGAACTGGATATAACACGACTTCCTGCAAGACCTTTTAAATTTACAGAGATTAAACTACCAAAGGTAAGATACAGGGAGAGGGACTTAATAGAGCAGAAGATTGTAAGAGAAAAGATTCTTGCCTTTGATTACACGGAGAATTTCTCTCTCTACCTTTCTTATATCTGTAAAGCTATTACTTCCAAAACAGGCGCATCAAGTATCTTTGTAGAACTTGTACCAAAAGTAAAGGAGTATATAGAAAATTACCTTTTTGACGAGAAGGTGGATGGTGAGAAGCTGGATGTTACGAAGAAGCTTAACTATATCCCAATTCGGGAGAAGTTGGTAGAAATTTTCTCAAAAGAAATCAATACTCTTTCCAGAAAAGAAGAAACTGTTACTCTTCAGAGATACTTCAAGCTAAGTGAAACACAACCCCTTCATACCTCTGAACCGGTTACAAAAGTAAGAAAAACGGTTTTTGAAGCCTTACCGTATTCAAGGCGTAGTGTTTTTGAAAAGGAATTTATGAACTATCTGGATGAAAAGGATGATGTGAAGGCATTTACTAAAGGTCTTCCCAGACACCCCCTTCATATCCCTTACTACAATCAGGAAGGATATTTACGATACTATCTACCTGATTTTGTCGTTAAGGAAGAAAGTGCAATGTATCTTGTAGAAACCAAAGGAATGGAAGGAGCAGAGGTGCCTATAAAGGATAAAGAGACTTTGCGATGGTGTGAAAATGTGCAGAAATTATCTGGAAAACACTGGAAATATCTGAAGGTGAAACCACAAGACCTCGAGACTTATAGATCTCATGGTTTTAGAACCTTGGCTGCAGGGACCGAGATAAGAAGGTAGCACGCAAAAAGACAAAAGAGCTTTTAGAAAAAGCAAAAAGGAAAGTTGAGGAGGCAATAGAGGGGAAATAGTCAACTACAACACCTAATAACAGTCTGGTGGTTTAAGAATGGAGACAGAGATGCAACATTTTTTGCTGTTCCGTATGAAAACGGAGAACAGAAACCATTTTATGTTGATTTTATCATTAAGTTGAAAGATGGAAGAATTGGATTGCTTGATACCAAATCCGGCTTCACCCAAAAACTTGCTGGTCCAAAAATTGAAGGCTTGCACAGATATATCCAGAACGAAAATAAAAAAGGCAAAAACCTTTTTGGTGG
>QLUP01000004.1 GCA_018725485.1 Candidatus Lithacetigena glycinireducens
GGGTTAAACAACTTATAAATACTGCTCCCTTTTAAATAAGGCGGAATATTAGATGTTCTCAAAAAAGCAACCCTGCCGTCTTTCAAACTTAAAACCACAACCCCTTCTATACAGGTTATACTATTAGTAAACTCGCCACCAACAAAAATGCTGGAAATGATTGATCCGGAATCCAGATCCACTTCTAACAATTCCCCATGCTTAGCTCCCACAAGAAGTGAGTTATCCATTATACAAAAATTACAGGCAGGAATATTCCCCAGATTTATCTCATAAAGGGGTAAATTGTAAGATTTCAGATGGTAATTCAAGCTAAGAGAAGCTGGAGATTTAAAATTAAACTTTTGAGTGATATCCTGATAACCACTTTTCTTTATCAATAAAGATCCTTCTCCAGGGAGTAAACCTCCAATTTGGATAGGGGTAAGGCCTCTAAATATGTTATCGTAATATATTTCAGCTTTTTCAGGAAAAGTTTTTAATGACAACTCAATGCCAAAGGACGAACTTTGAGATTTCAAGTTCTCAGGAAGTTTATCAAAATCAACCATTATTTCTTTAACTGTGGAATACCTTTCTTCTGGATCTTTTTTAAGAGCTTTGAAAATTATGGTTTCTAACTCCCTCGGGTAGTTAGGAATAAAGCTTGAAGGGGGTAATGGGTTTTCTTTTAAATGTTTCTGTAAAACCTCATAAGCGGTTTTACCCTGAAAAGGTAATTTCCCGGTGGTTATTTCGTAGAGAATTACTCCCAAAGAGTAAATGTCGGCTCTCTGATCAACTTTATCATCGGTAATTACTTCTGGAGCCATATAGGCTGGAGTCCCCATCCTATCAGAAGTAACCACAATGGTTGCTAATCCAAAATCAGTAATTTTAATCTGACCATCTTTCTTTAGTAATATATTGCTGGTTTTCAAATCTGCGTGTCTTATACCAACTGAATGAGCATATCTCAAACCTTCCATAACCGTAGATAATAAATAGACTGCATGTGATATACCCATTACACCAAAAGTAAGTAGATCACTGAGTGATCCTCCATCCATATACTCCATAACAATAAAGGGAATACCGCTCTCTTTTCCAAAATCTAATACTTTAACAATGTTTGGATGGTTTAGCTGAGATATCAACTGAGCTTCGTTTTCAAATCTTTTAATCTTTATTCCATCAAGGAAATGGACAGGCTTCATTTTTTTAAGAGCAAAGTGGGTTTGTTTTTCTTGATCCTCAACTAGATATACAATTCCCATGCTACCAGTACCCAACTCTCTGATGATTTTATATTTACCTATATAATCATTCATTTTCCTCAAGTTCCTCGACTATACCCACAGCCACAGTTATATTGTCATGACCCCCCCTGGCTAAGGCTGCTCCGATCAACATCTCCGGGAGGTCGTGAACATCAGAGCTGATTGCTATTTTTTTTATTTCTCTTGTTGAAACATATTTTCCCAAACCATCAGTAGACAAAAGGATGATGTCCTTTTTTTTAAGTAAAATAGATCTGGCATCAACCAAAAGGGGTTCTCTTTGCCCAATAACCTGGGTGAGCACATGACTAAAGGGGTGATCTTCTGTTTTAATTTTCATAAAATGTGCCAGGGTATGGAGTTTAGTAAGGGTAATAATACGGTTTTTCCTGATAATGAAAGCCTGGGAATCTCCTACATGGGCTACAAAAAGCTTTTTATTATAAATCAGTGAAAGAGTCAAAGTGGTACACATCCCGTGGAAATCTGGACTCCCTTTACCAGCTTTATATACTAACAGGTTGGCTTTATCAAATATCTCCTTTAACAAAAGGTTCATTTTGTTTCTGGAAAAACCGCTTTTTAGATAATTATATAGGTGAGCAATAATTGCCTGGGAAGCTAACTCTGATGCTACCTCACCTTTTCTTTCTCCACCCACACCATCAGCGACCATCAAAAGAGGGTAAGGATTATCTTCAATAAAATAAAAATCTTCGTTCTTTTTCCTGTGGTAACCAGGGTGAGTTGAACCGTATAGTTTAACTATCATCTTTTTAATTCTTCAAGGTAAAGATAAGCAGAAAAAGCTGCGATTGCCCCATCGCTAACAGCAGTCACGATCTGGCGAAAAGGCTTTTTCCTTACATCACCAGCTACAAATAGACCAGGAGTAGATGTTTGCATAGACTCATCAGTAAGGATATAGCCATTTTCATCAAGATTCACCAGGTTTTTGACTAATTCAGTCTGAGGCGTCTCACCAACATAAATAAATACGCCCTTTATGGGTATGGAGGCTATTTCTTCTGTTTTTACATTTTTAATCTCCAACCCGGTAACTTCCTTTTCCCCTACAATTCTCAGGGGAATAGAATTCCAAACTATTGATATATTCTCCATTTTCACTAATTTATCCTGTAAGGATTTAACTGCTCTTAACTGGTTTCTTCGGTGAATTATATATACTTTACTACATAGAGAAGCCAGGTAGATTGCTTCCACAACTGCTGAATCGCCTCCACCAATCACTGCTACTTCTTTATCCTTAAACATATAAGCATCACAGGCTGCGCAAAAAGAAACCCCTTTTCCAAAAAACCTATCCTCACCAGCAATTCCCAGGGTTTTAGGTTTTGTACCCGTGCAATAAATCAAACTCTTTGATTGATAATTGTTATATTCTCCCGTTATGATAAAAAAGCCATTTTCAGCAGTAACTCTTTTTACTTCATCGTAAACTGTTTCAGTATCATAAGCTAAGCAATGGTCAGCTAAAAGGTTCCCTAACTCTTTTCCACTTATCCCTTCGGGGAAACCAGGATAATTATCAACCCGGTCAGTTAGATTTATCGTTCCTCCAAGAGTAAGTTTCTCGATAAGGAGTACTTCCAATCCAAACCTGCGCGCATAGAGGCAAGCGGTTAAGCCAGCTGGTCCTCCACCTACCACTATTAAATCAAATATTTTATCCATCAATAACCCTCCTCTTTTTTAAAAACCACTACCCTTTCCTGACCACTCAAATCTGTATAGGTATTCTCTGGCTGGTAGTTTAATCTTATAGCTTTCTCAATAAGAAGTCCTGCGTTGTCGGTTTCCAAAAAAACTCTACCATTTATAGATATCTTATCGTAATAAGATTCTAATATTTTAAGGGATACTTCAATTCCTTGTTCGCCTCCTAACAAGGCAACTATTGGTTCTTTCTGTACTTCTGGTGGAAGTCCTCCCCACAAACTGTTCTTAATATAGGGAGGGTTACTAACAAGTATATCGATTGAACCAGGTTTAACCAGTTCACAATACTTAAACCCATCAACCTGGAAAATCGGAATGGTATTAACCAGACCATGATATTTAGCGTTTTTTTCAGCCACCTGACAAGCCTGGGGGTTAATATCCACCCCCACAAAATTGATTTGAGGGTATTCCAATATAAGAGTAATCATCAAAGCTCCTGTGCCTATTCCCCATTCCAGAGCATTATACCGGGTATTTATATCCTGATCTCTTTTTAGATAGTTTAAAACAGCTAATACAAGAATTTCGCTATCATAGCGGGGGATAAACACCCCTGGATAAACAAAAAACTTTCTTCCATAAAAATATTGATAGCCGATAAGGTAGGCCAGGGGTTGTTTATTTAACCTCAAATTTATTAAATTATTAAAAGCGTTTTCCATAGCGCTATTAACTTCTAGGGGTTTTATAAATAAATTTTCATCCTGTTTTTCCAAAATATGGGAAAGTATTAATTCACTTTCACAAAGAGGAGAGGTAATGCCACCATTTTTTAGTTTTTCTACTCCTCGGTAAAGCAACTCTATACTTTTCAATTAAGCTCCTTGATAAATTCTTCCTGCAAACTAAGTTGAAGTGGTTCAATTATCAATTCCATATTGCCTTCAAGAACATAATTCAGGTTATGTACAGATAAATCAATTCGGTGGTCAGTAATCCTGTTTTGGGGAAAGTTATAGGTTCTAATTTTTTCACTCCTTTCACCCTTACCCACCTGGGACTTACGTTTACTGGCAACCTCTTTATCCTGTTTCATCTTAAAAAAGGTATAAAGTCTGGAACGAAGAACTTTTATAGCTTTTTCACGATTCTTTATCTGGCTTCTTTCATCCTGACAAGACACTACAATACCGGTGGGAATATGTGTAATTCTGACAGCTGAATCAGTCATCTGAACATGTTGCCCACCGGCACCTGCGGCACCAAAAGTATCAACCCTAATGTCATCTTCATTTATTTCTACTTCCACATCTTCAACTTCAGGCATAACTGCCACTGTTATTGTTGAGGTGTGCACTCTTCCCGATGATTCGGTTTCAGGTACTCTCTGAACCCTGTGTACTCCAATTTCGTGTTTGAATTGAGAATAGGCTCCATTACCTTTTATTTCAAGGATGGCTTCTTTAAAACCTCCAATATCCGTTGAATTATAATCCACTAATTTGTATTTATAGCCTTTCTTCTCAGCATAGCGGGAATACATCCTTAATAGGTCAGCTGCGAATAAGGCTGATTCCTCCCCACCTGCTGCAGCCCTGATTTCAATAAAAACTGACCTGTCATCAAGTGGATCGCGTGGTATAAAAGCTTTGATTAATTCACGCAGGAGCAATTCCTGCTCTTGTTCTTGAAGTCTAACTTCCTCTCGGGCCAGTTCTTTATATTCTATGTCTTCTGATTGAAAAAGGTCTTTTGCTTCATCTAATCTGCTGGATGTCAGAAGGTATTTATCAGCGATCTCCAGGATATCTGAGATTTGGCGGTACTCTTTTCCTAAATCTATTAATTTAGAAGAAAACTCAACTACTTCTGGATGAGCTAACAAATTTTCCAATTCGTCTTTTCTTCTTTTTAAATCAGATATTTTTTTCATAATCAATTCTTTCATAGTTGTTTTTTAGGTATTATCATATAGGTTGCGAGGGTGACTACCAACCTGATGATGTGTCCGGCACCTGGCTTCATAAGCTTCCTGAGCACCCACTAAAATCACGGGGTCATAATAGGAAGCGGGAATTCCAGAAATTATCCTTTGAGTATAATAAGCTGGAACTCCGCAAACCGTACAAACAGCTTCCAGTTTATCAATTTTATTTGCCATGGACATTAATTCAGGCATAGGTCCAAATGGCTCACCCCGAAAATCCATATCTAATCCCGCAGCAATTACTCTTATTCCGTTTATAACCAACTTTTCAATAATATACCTTATCTCTTTTGTAAAAAACTGAATCTCGTCAATCGCTACCACCTGGATTTCGGATAAATCATGTTTCAGCATAGATTCAGGGTTTTCTACCGGTATAGCTTCTATGGATATGCCACTATGGGATACTACCCCCTTTCTACTATATCTTTGATCAATAAGGGGTTTAAATACCAGAACTTTTTGTCGTGCTATTTCAGCCCTTCTAATTCTCCTAATCAACTCTTCACTCTTGCCAGAAAACATACAACCGGTAATAACCTCAAAGCTTCCCATTTTATAATTATGATTCATTTTTACCACTCCCTAAAATAGTATTCATATAATTCTCTTACCTGTTCAGGGGGTAATCCTTTCCCCAGATATTCATCATCAATCCAGATTTCAAAGTGAAGGTGAGTAAAACTACCACCAGTACCTGAGTTGCCTGCCCTGGCAATAAACTCTCCTTGAAATACTTTATCTCCAACTTTAAGGTCGGTTCTGACCCAGGACAAATGAGCATAGACCGTCTTAATACCGTTACCATGTTTGATATGAATCTGCCTACCCATAAATTTATCGAGATTTTCAGATGAAGTAAATCCCTTCCTTACAGATTCCAGTGAAAGATTCTTCCACTCCTGGTAAGTCATATCAATATAGTTATGATCAATCCTTATGATTTCGCCATCATACACAGAGTATATCTCTGTGGAAGTGGTTATCGGTACTCCAACATAACCTGTAAAAAAATCAACTCCCCTGTGTTTTCCTGCTCTATAGGGACGAGGAGCATTAGGGAGGTGAGCCTTCTCAAAAGGGAAAATAGCTCCTTTAATGGGTATCAAAAGGGAGTCTTGTTTGAGAACTTGCATTGGGGGTAGAGTAATATTAATAATCGTATTTCCCTTTAACACTTCAGCAAAAGCCACATCAGAAATGATTAAAGGGAGTTTTGAATCAGCTATCATTTTTTCGAAGTCTAAGCGAGAATAATAAAAGGTGGGGTCTCTATGGAAAACAAACAAATCTTCCAGGGTTTTATCCAAATCAATTTTAAGGAACATATTTCTGGTAAATGTTTCCTTCATATTTTCATAGTTTATTAGAATTCGTTCATTTTCAAATTCTCTTATTTTTTCTATAACCAGACCTTTAGCTTCTGTTAAGGTCAAACCTTTTAAGCTTAAGTCCAAAAAAAGAATGTTATTCTCAATACGAACGATTCTTAAGCTACCGGGTAAAAACAGGGTTAGCAAAATATTCAGAACGATAATAATTACTAATCTTGAAGATATGTTCAACAAATTGTATTTCTTAAAGACCAAGTGCTTCTGAAATACCTGACATTTCCTTAAGAGCTAAACTTAAGAAATCCTCGAGAGATATATCTAATAAACTAATTAATTTAATTTGCTCTCTATCTGCACCTTTGGCAAACCATTTTTCATTGAACCGTCTAAGTACAAAATCTAAATCCAGTGAAGATATTTTCCGGTCGGGATGGACTAAAGCTGCAGCTACAATAAGACCGGTGATAGGATCAGCTGCATATAGCGCTTTGGCTACTAAAGAATCTCGAGGAAATCCATGAACTTCATTATGCGCTTCTACAGCTTGTACTAACTCTTTAGGAAAGCCTAACTCCCTCATGATTTTTCCGCTTTCCAGTGAGTGAGTATTCATATCTCCACCAACGACATCGGAGTCTATATCGTGCAACAAACCTGTTAAACCCCAGGCAGTTTGATCCTGGTCCAATGTCCTGGCAAGCCCCTTCATCACTGCTTCCACTGCTAGGCAATGCTTCACCATATTCTTATTTTTAACTTTATCTATTAGTATGTTATAAGCTTTATCTCGGCTTATCAGCATGTAAAACCTCCATTCAATATAGTTTCATAAGGAAAAAACAACTTATAACGCTTATAGGTAAACCAAAGAGTTATATTTGATTATATCCTTTTGAAACTGTATCGTCAATTAATATAAATAAAGATTGCCAATCAACATTGACATTAAAATGTTAAGTATGCTAAACTATTTTAGATGATTGAAAAAATGAATAATTATTTAGCTAATTTGAAAATAGGTCAAAAAGGGATAATTATGGAGATTAAAGGAGGCAAAGGACTTCTTCAGAGACTTTATTCCCTGGGTATTATTCCGGGACTTCCATTTCAAGTTGAAAATACTTCATTTGGACCGGTAGTAATAAAGGTAAGCAGTGCTAAAGTAGCTTTAGGTAGAGGGGTTGCCTCCAAAATCATGGTGAAAACTATAAGTGAACAAATGCCATAATAATAACCAATCCAACAGAAAACTGTCAGATGAACCACTCAGGATAGCCCTGGTTGGTAGCCCTAATGTAGGTAAATCAACTATTTTCAATTCGCTGTGCGGATTATCCCAACATGTAGGAAATTGGCCCGGTAAAACAGTAGAAAAAAAAGAAGGCACTACCAGATGTGGGAATAGGGTAATAAAACTGATGGATTTACCAGGAATTTACTCGCTTTCAGCTAATTCTGTCGAAGAACAAATTACCAGGAACTATATTGTTGACGAAAAACCCGATTTAGTAATTAATATCGTGGATGCCAGCAATTTAGAGAGAAACCTGCTGCTTACAACTGAACTTTTAGAACTTACACCCAAGGTAATCGTGGTATTAAATATGATTGATATTGCTAATACTGAAGGATATGAAATAGATGTAGAGAAGCTGGAACAACACCTGGGAGTAAAGGTTGTTCCTTTAGTAGCTACCAGAAAAGGGGTAATGGATACCCTATCCTGCCATATAACTTCTGCTGCAACTGATGTTAATAAAAACCCAGCACTGGTAGACTATCAAGATTTAGAAAGTAAAATATCTTTAATCATCAAAGAAATGGGGAATCATCCTCCTTATCCTCCAAGGTTTGCGGCTGTTAAAGCCCTGGAAGAAGACGAATTTGTTGTTAACCACCTTAAAGCTGAAAATACCGAACTTCCCGAGGGATATTCTGAAAAAATTAAACAATTAAGACATTCTTTCATTCATAACCTCATTTCTGAAGTTACTATCAAACGAAGAGAGAGCCAGGGTATAACAGATAAAATTGACAGGATTGTTCTTTCGCCTATATGGGGAGTGCCGATTCTGTTAACAACCCTTTTTTCTATTTTTTATTTAACCTTTACTATCAGCAGTATTTTTCAAAAACCTATTGAGCTGCTTTTTTCCGTATCTGGTAGTTTTCTTGAAAATATATTATTACCACTACCATCCTGGGTACCCAGCTTAATTGTTGACGGTATTTTAGCTGGTGTAGGGGGAGTTATGACCTTTCTCCCGCTTATGACAATATTTTTTATCCTATTTTCCTTATTAGAAGATTCGGGGTATTTTCCCCGGATTGCCTTTATTCTGGATAGATTTATGAGTCTTATCGGGTTGCAGGGTAAAGCATTTTTCTCTGTTCTTATGGGTTATGGTTGCAATATCGCAGGGATAATGGCAACCCGTATCCTGGAAAGAGAAGAAGATAGAGTTCTTTCTATTCTTTTAAACCCAATTATTCCCTGTAGTGCGAGGTTAGGGGTTATTACTCTGATTTCAAGCGCTTTTTTTGGACATAGAGCAGCTTTTGTGGTTACTTTGTTAATAGTGTTTGACTTACTGTTAATAGGCATTATAGGATTCATTTTCAAAAATATTTTCTTTAAAAAGAGGTCGTCATATTTTTTGATGGAGCTTCCTCTCTACCATGTTCCCCATTTGAAAACTATATTCCTTTTCTCTTTTGATAGGATAAAAACCTTCATCTATAGAGCAGGGACAATTATTGTGTTCCTTTCGGTGATTGTCTGGATATTATCATCTTTTCCCACCAACACTCCCTTAGCAGAAACTTACTTAGGGCGCCTGGGCCGTATCTTAATGCCCGTTACCAGGTTGATGGGTTTTAACCAGGAATTGACTACCTCGTTACTTACCGGTTTTGTAGCCAAAGAATCTGTGATATCAACCCTGGCAATTCTTTACAGTACCGGAGAGGAAACACTGATGAATATTTTACTATCCAAAATATCTCCTCTAACAGCATTTGTATATCTTATAGTAACAATGTTATATGTACCCTGTGTTGCCACTATCGCCACCATATTCCGAGAAACTGGTTCATATCGGTGGACAGTTCTGGCAATTATGTACAACCTGGTATTAGCTACCTTATCAGGAATAGTAATTTATCAGGCTGGAAAACTCCTGGGGTTTGGATAAGCAGGTAATTTTGGTTAAAATTTATAACCGAACCTGCGAAGTAGATCTTTCCGAGATTTAATATCCTCTTCAATCTCTATGCCCAGGGGAGAACCGCCATCAATTACTCCCAATACACCCCTACCCTGTTCTGTTTCAGCAACTACAACCTCCAGGGGATTAGCAGTTGCTGAAAAGATCGTACAAACCTCAGTAACCATTTTGATTGAGTTTAAGACATTAATAGGAAAACTGTCTTTAAGGAAAATAATAAAGGAATGTCCTGCACCTATTTTTAATAAATTATTCCTCGCTAAGTCTATCAATTCATCATCATTACCGGTAAAACGGACTAACCTGGGTCCTGAGGCTTCAGCAAAAGCAACCCCAAAACGAATAAATGGAGAAGAAGAAATTAGTACTTCATAAATATCTTCTACGGTTTTAATGAAATGGGATTGACCGAGGATAAAGTTGTAAGCCTGAGGGTTTTCAATCTTAACTAATTTAATTTCCATTTAGAACCTCCAAAATAAATATTTTAACCTCTTCTTTAATACCACAAGCAGGGGTAATCCTATTCCATAACATACCACAAACTGGGAAATACCTATATAGCTAACCATTAACCAATAAGGAATTCCTGTCAGATTGCTTAAGTATACCGATACTATAAACGCATTTACAACCACAGGAGGAAGAGGAGCAAGGTAAATGTTAGGAGCTTTTGAAGTAAGATAGGCAGCAATCAAGGTAGCAATACTTCCAAAAATAATATCCAATAACCCAAAAGGGCTGAACAAATTAGCTATAAAGCACCCAATAAACAGCCCATAAACTGCCTGGGGAAACAGGTAAGGTAATACGGTCAAAGCTTCGGATAACCGCAGTTGGAAAGGTCCATAACTAAGAGGCATTAATAATAGGGTAAGGGCAGCATAGGTAGCTCCGATAATAGATAAAAAGACTATTTTGCGGATATCTTTTTCCAGCATGGATTCTAATATATTAACATAATAAACCAGGATATATGGTATTATATCTTAATTTTAACCACCTGACACAAGGAGGAATACTTTGTTGTCCAAATTAGTGAATAAAGAAGATTTACCAAAAATAATTAAACTCTGGGATGGGATGACCGTCTTAGTTGCTGGTTTTTTGGGGAATGGAACTCCCGAAATGCTTATAGATTTTTTACTTGAATCCGGGGTAAAGAATCTCAAAATTATAGTAAATGACACTTCTTTCCCCGGTAAGGGTGTTGCCCGGTTAATTGAAGCTCATAGGGTAAAAAATTTAATTACAACTCATATAGGGACAAACCCTGAAACTCAAAAACAGTTTAACAATCAGGAGTTAGCTATTGAATTCAGTCCACAGGGAACATTGTTAGAAAGAATAAGGGCTGGAGGTTCTGGACTGGGAGGAATACTCACTCCTGTGGGAATTGGAACCCCTGTGGAAGAAGGTAAGCAGAAAATCAGGGTAAACGATAGAGAATATATTCTTGAGCTTCCTCTGACCGGGGACCTTTCCATATTAAAAGCCAGAAAAGCAGATAGTTTTGGAAATCTCGTATACTATGGCACTTCCTGCAACTTCAATCCGGTAATGTCTTTATCTGGAAAAACAGTAATTGCCCAGGTTGATGAGGTAGTGGAAGTTGGAGAATTAAACCCTAATTTAATTGCTACTCCTGGTATTTTAGTTGATTATATTATCCAAACAAGCAAATAAGGAGGTTTATAATGGATTATCGTGAATTCATAGCCCGAAGAGTTGCTAAAGAGTTTAAAGACGGTGATGTAATAAATGTTGGGTTTGGCATACCGTTAATGTCTACAAGATTCATATCCCCTGAAATCACTGTCCATATTCATTCAGAAAATGGGATCATCAGGATGGGTGAATCCCCAGAGCTACTGGGACTTCCTGTGGACCCTGATATTACCGATGCTGGGGGAAACCCTAAAACAATCCTTCCTGGCGGTTCTTTTTTTGATTCACTTCTCTCTTTTGCTTTGATCAGGGGTGGACACCTGGATACTACTGTTTTGGGAGCTTTACAGGTAGATGAGGAGGGTAACCTGGCTAACTGGATAATTCCCGGAAAACTGGTACCAGGTATAGGAGGGGCTATGGACCTGGCAGTTGGTTCTAAAAGGGTTATAGTAGCGATGGAACACACCGCTAAAGGAAATCCAAAAATTTTAAAGCGATGCACCTTACCTCTTACAGCCAGAAAAAAAGTAAGCCTGATAATTACCGAGATGGGGGTATTCGAAATAACCTCTGAGGGTATGAGTCTAATTGAGATCTCTCCTGAGGTAACGGTGGAAGAAATACAAAAATGCACGGAAGCAAATTTTTCAGTAAGCCCTACGCTTAAATTAATGGAGGTTTAATTTGACAAACAATATTGTGATATCTTATCCTTTTAGAACTGCTGTAGGTACTTTTGGAGGAACCCTTAAGGATATATCAGCTTCAGATCTGGGAGCAACAGTTCTTAAACATATTGTCACCCAGAGTAAAGTTGACCCTTCGGAAATTTCCGACTGTATATTAGGAAATGTTCTGCAAGCCGGACAGGGCATGAATCCAGCCCGTCAGGTAGTATTAAAAAGCGGACTTCCAGTGACTATACCTGCTATTACTATAAACCGCGTTTGTGGTTCAGGTTTGCAATCAATCATTTCGGCTGCGCAGTCAATTAAATCAGGGGAGGGAAAGGTAATCATAGCCGGGGGCATTGAAAACATGGATATGGCTCCCTATTACCTTAAAAAAGCCCGTTACGGTTACCGCTTAAGCCTTCCATCCGAAGAAATGCTCGATGGCATGGTATACGATGGTCTTTGGGATATATTTAATAATGTTCATATGGGGCTAACTGCAGAATACATTGCTGAAAAATATTCTATAAGCAGGGAGGAACAAGACATTTTTGCGTATAACAGCCAGCTAAAAGCTATAAAAGCTATTAGCGAAGGTAGGTTTATTAACCAGATAGTACCCGTTGAGCTACCTTCAAAAAAAGAACCTATTATATTTAAAGAGGACGAGCACCCCAGAAAGGATACTACCCTGGATAAATTGTCTAACCTGAAATCGGTATTTAAAAAAGACGGTACAGTAACTGCAGGTAATTCCTCTGGTATTAATGATGGCGCAGCTTTGATGCTTATCTCTTCAGAAGAAACAGCAGAAAAATCAGGACTAAAGGTGATGGGAAGATTAGTATCCTATGCTCTGGCAGGCCTTGAACCCACTCTAATGGGTATGGGTCCAGTACCCGCAATTACTTCAGCTTTAGAAAAGGCCAGGCTAACCTTAAACGATATTGACCTTTTTGAAATTAACGAAGCTTTCGCCGCTCAGGCTTTAGGTGTGATAAAAGAACTACAGATACCCGAGGAAAAAAATAATATCAATGGTGGAGCCATTGCCCTGGGACACCCAATTGGTGCCAGCGGTGCTATATTGATGGTTAAACTACTTCATGAAATGGAAAGACAGCAGAAAAATCTTGGCATAGTTTCTCTATGCGCTGGTGGAGGTATGGGAATAGCTGCTATTGTATCCCGATATTAAATCATTTGTTAACTAATAATAATTCAGGATAATATTAACTGTTTACTTAAACACCTGACTGCAGAATGTGGTCATAATTCTTGACAATATATTTCTAATACCTTATATTTAGGTATACGAAATGGATATTAATTATTTTAAACGCATAGAAAAAATACTCAGGAACATAAACCGTATTATGAATGTTGAGTTAAGACGCGAGGCTACTCGTATGGACATTAATTTAACTCAGTTCTATATTCTAACTTTCCTCACCTCTTACCCTCTGAGCCCAATCGGTGAACTAAGCCGAAAGTTTGAACTCAGCCCATCTACTATGACTGCTCATATGGATATATTAGAATCTAAAGGGTTTATTACCAGAATAAGAGAAGATGAAGACAGGAGAGTTGTCAAACTTGATTTAACTCCTGAAGGTAAAACTTTTATTAACAACCTCGTCGCAAGCAGGGTTGAAGTTTTAAGAAAAGCGTTACTCAATCTTGATGAGCAAAAATACCTGGACATAGAAGAAGTCCTTTCTTACCTCGAAGGCAAGCTACTTGCTCAGTAATTTCATTTATGGTAATAACGCAGCAAAAATATTTTTAAGAAGGGAAATTTTCAGAGTAGCCCTTCCGGTAGTGGGCGAACAGTTCACTTTATCAATTTATGCCCTGGTTAACACAGCTATTATTGGTATTCTCGGCCCGCTTTATCTTTCAGCTGTTGGATTATGCCATCAGATTACCATGACCATTGGTGCTATTCTGGCTTTCCTGGTAGTGGGGACAACTGTTCTAATTTCCCATAAAGTTGGAGCAAAGGATTACGATGGTGCCAGGGAGGTAATTTATAATTCGTTGATTTTAGCGTTAATAACCGGTACTATATTAAGTCTTTCTGCCTGGTTTTATCCGGAAAAGTTTTTCATCTTCTTTAAAATGGAAGAAGCCCTGATTAGGGAAACTTCTACCTATTTTAAATATGCCATGGCACCTGGTATTTTTTATGTATTGGCTTTAATTATACCCGCAATTTTCAGGGGATACGGCGATACGCGCACACCATTTTTCCTTTCCTTAATTTTTATAATAATTAACATCTGTCTTGATTTAATTCTTATTACCGGGAAGTTTGGATTGCCAGCTCTGGGAGTTAAAGGAGCTGCTTTTGCCTTTGGTATAACCCGAGTGTTAATGGCAATATCATATTTACTTCTTCTCTTTTTCCAGAGAAGAAAGATACAACCAAAAATAGGCTTTCGTCTTTTAAACCTAAAAAGTGTCGTCGCCTTATTTAAACTCGGTATTCCAGCTTCTATGGAACAAATCTTGTTCACTACAGGACTATTAGTATTCAGTGGTATGGTTTTAACCCTGGGAACCAAAACTTTCGCTGCTCACAGGATAGCCCTTAATATTGAGTCCCTTTCTTTTGTTATAGGGTGGGGCTTTGCTATGGCAGCCACAGTTCTGGTAGGCCAAAGCAGGGGTAAATTAAACGAAACCAGGGCTTTTGATATTGCTATGGAAACACTTAAGCTGGGAGCTATAGTAATGGGTTTTATTGGTTTATTATTATTTTTGTTTTCTAAGTCAATGGTTATGTTGTTTTCTAAGGATATGGAAGTAATTCTTGCTTCTTCACAAGTATTGCGAATAATCGCTGTCCTTCAGGTTTTCCTGGCTGCTCACTTTATTATGGCTGGTTCTTTAAGAGGTGCTGGAGATACTCGTTTCCCCATGTTTACTACCAGTGTGGGAGCCTGGTTGATCAGAATACCTATAGCCTATTTATTAGTCTTTGTTTATGAATGGGGTTTATTAGGTGCCTGGATAGCTATGAGTATAGATATTCTTTTCAAAGCCACTTTAAACTTCCTGAGGTTTTATTCCCGAGTTTGGCAAAAAATAAAAGTGTAATATTGATAAAGTGTCTAACTTTATTTATGGTATAATCATTTGTTATAAATCTTATTACCCGATTATGTTTAATTTTATTGTTTTTTTGGGTAATTATATTTTTTGAATAGGATAAGTAATAAAATGGAGGTTGATTTAATGAAAGTTAAACCTATTGGAGATCGTGTTTTCGTTAAGCCTCTGGAGGCTGAAGAAGTAACTAAAAGCGGTATCGTTATCCCGGATACAGCTAAGGAAAAACCTCAAAAGGGTAAAGTTCTGGCAGTGGGTAGCGGTAAAGTAATGGAAAATGGTCAGAGAATTCCCCTCGAAGTAAAAGAAGGCGATGTTGTTTTATTTGCCAAATATGCTGGAACAGATATAAAAGCTGAAGGTGAGGATTTCCTCATTCTTAGCGAACGCGATATTCTAGCTGTAATTGAATCTTAAGGTATTTAAAGGAGGATTTTAAACATATGGGAGCAAAGTTATTAATTTACAACGAAGATGCCCGTAAAGCCCTGGAAAGAGGAGTCAATAAGTTAGTTGACGCAGTCAAACCTACTTTAGGACCCCGTGGGCGTTATGTTGTTTTAGAAAGGAAGTTTGGTTCACCAACTATTACCAACGATGGTGTAACCATAGCTAAAGAAATTGATTTAGAAGACCCCCACGAAAATCTTGGAGCTCAGTTAGTTAAAGAAGTAGCCACTAAAACACAGGATAGAGCAGGCGATGGTACAACTACAGCTGCACTTTTTGCCCAGGTTCTGGTAAAAGAAGGTTTAAAGAATGTTGCGGCAGGAGCTAACCCCATTATGCTAAAAAGGGGTATTGAAAAGGCAGTGGAAAAAGTTGTAGAAAGCCTTAAAAGTATCAGCAAACCTGTGGAAGATAAATTTTCTATAGAACAGGTAGCAACTATTTCCGCAAAATCAACCGAAATTGGGAAAACTATCGCCGAAGCCATGGAAAAAGTAGGAAAAGATGGGGTCATTACAGTAGAAGAAGGCAAAGGCCTGGGTATTGAATTGGAATTTGTTGAAGGGATGCAATTTGACCGAGGTTATGTCTCTCCCTATTTTGTAACCGATCCTGAAAGAATGGAAGTGATTCTTGATGAACCCTATATTATTATTACCGATAAAAAAATAAGCAATGTTCAAGAATTTTTACCTGTTCTCGAAAAAGTTTTACAACTCAGTAAAAGCTTCCTTATCCTCGCTGAAGAGGTAGAAGGAGAGGCCTTAGCCACCCTGGTAGTTAACAAACTAAGAGGTACTTTTTCTACGGTAGCTGTAAAAGCACCTGGTTTTGGTGACCGCAGGAAAGCCATGTTAGAAGACATTGCTATCCTTACTGGTGGCCAGGTTATTTCCGAAGAATTAGGTATTAAATTTGACGGAGTTCAACCAGCAATGTTAGGTAGAGCCCGCCAGGTAAAAGTTGACAAAGACAACACTACCATTATTGGAGGCAAGGGCAGCCACGAGGATATTTTAAAGAGAATCTCCCAGATTAAAATGCAAATCGAAGAAACCGAATCTGAATATGAAAGAGAAAAACTCCAGGAAAGGTTAGCCAAGCTTTCTGGTGGCGTTGCTGTTATTAAAGTTGGAGCTGCTACTGAAACTGAAATGAAAGAAAGGAAGCATAGAGTGGAAGATGCAGTTGCTGCTACCAAAGCTGCTGTGGAAGAAGGGGTGGTTCCCGGTGGTGGAATAGCTTTCTTGTATGCTCAAAAAACTCTGGATGAATTGAGCCTCGAAGGTGATGAAAAAACCGGTTTGGCGATAGTTAGGAAGATACTTGAAGAGCCTACCAGGGTCATTGCCGAAAATTCCGGCAAGGAAGGCGCTATAGCGGTTGAAACCATTAGAAATTCAGAATTTGGAGTTGGTTTTAACGCTCTCACCCTGGTTTACGAAGATATGGTTAAAGCAGGTATTGTGGACCCGGTAAAAGTAAGCAGGTTTGCTATTCAAAATGCTGCCTCCATTGCAGCTATGATTTTAACTACCGAAGCTCTCGTTGTAGATAAACCAGAAAAAGAAAAACCAGCACACATGCCTCCTATGCCCGAATATTAATATATAAAACTACCTGAATGTTATTTAAAAACCCCCCTTCCTGAATAAGGAGGGGGTTTATTTTTTAGATATTTGATATAATATGTATATTAGTGTAATGCATATAAATTGTTTATCATAGAAAGTATTGAAAGTATAACTGGTTTAGGGTTAACATTTTCAGCCCTCGCTTACTTTGGGCTGAATGCTTATGTTTATAGAAGTTACCCCCGCTCGGTTATCAGGAAAGGTTCTGCCCACTATAAAGGAGTATATTTTTCTTTTGATGATGGGCCTAATCCAAAATTAACCCCGCAGGTTCTAAATATCCTGGAAAAAAATAACACTTCAGCATGTTTCTTCTTAATTGGTAAAGAAGCAATGAAATATAAGCAATTAGTTAAAGAAATCAGAAAAAGCGGGCATATTATCGGAAACCACACCAAAAGTCATTACCTTTTACCTTTTCTATCTTCCAGAAAACTATTTAGAGAAGTAACCGAGGGAAAATTCATCTTAGAAGACATACTCGGAGAAGAAGTTGACATATTTAGACCTCCGAGAGGTTTATTCGACCGAAGGGTGTTGAAATTATCCAGAAAATTAAACACCAAGATAATCCTCTGGTCTTTAAGTAGTTATGATTGGACCGGGAGAAAGCCCAAAACATTATCAAACCATATTAAAAGCAAAATTAAAGATAGAGATATAATACTGTTTCATGATGGGGGTTACCTTTTTGGTAAAGTCGGAGGAAGCAGAAATAATTCACTTGAATGCCTTAGCCATACCTTTAATATCTTAAAAGAGAAAGATCTTAAGCCTTTGCCTTTTAACCTTATCCTTGAAAAACAGAAGGTTATCCGATAAAAACGGATAGCCCCCTATGAAATAATAAACCTGTTTCTTATACTAAATGACAGGCTACAAAGCGATTTGGTCTAATCTCTCTAAGTTCAGGTACTTTTATTTCGCAGAGACCTGCTGTGAAGTTCTGGCAACGGGTATGGAACTTACACCCTTTTGGAGGGTTAATGGGAGATGGAATGTCTCCCCTTAATATTATCCTTTCTTTTTTGATATCAGGGTCCGGGATAGGAACTGCAGATAATAACGCCTGGGTATAAGGGTGAAGAGGTTGCCCGAATAACTTAGAATTTTCAGCATGCTCCATTATATTGCCGAGATACATAACCGCAATAGTATCGCACATTCTTTTTACCACACCAAGGTCATGAGCAATAAAGAGGAAAGTCAGGTTGAATTTACTCTGAAGATCGATAAGCAGGTTTATAATCTGGGCTTGAATTGACACATCCAGCGCTGAAACAGGTTCATCAGCCACAATAAATGCTGGATTTAAAGCTAAGGCCCTGGCAATTCCTACTCTTTGTCTTTGCCCTCCAGAAAATTCATGAGGATACCTGCGGGCGTGCTCTCCTCTTAAACCCACTAATTCTAAGAGTTCTTGAACCTTGTGGTCCTTTTCTCTTCCCCGGGCAACTCCGTGAATCTCCATTGGTTCTCCTAACATCTCTCCCACGGTCATACGGGGGTTAAGTGAGCCAAAGGGATCCTGAAAGATAATCTGCATATATTTCCGCATAGGTCTCAACTTACCGCGAGAAAGAGAGGTTATATCAACCCCATTGTATATAATCTTGCCTTTAGTGGGTTCGATTAAGCGAAGCAGGGTCCTACCAACTGTGGTTTTACCACTTCCTGATTCTCCCACCAGACCCAGGGCTTCCCCTTTTCTGATTAAAAAAGAAACCCCATCAACAGCTTTGACCTGAGCCACTGTTCTTCCAAAAACTCCACCGGTAATAGGAAAATATTTATAAAGATTTTTTACCTCGACTAATACATCATCGTTAGCCATTTTCTACGCCTCCTTCCGACAAGAAATCTTGCTTCCCTTTATGAAGGAATAACCAACAAGCAACTAATCTTTCACTGTTATCAATGCTGATTAATGGCGGTTCTTCCTTATCGCAACTATCCATTCTGAATTTGCACCGTGGGTGAAATCTGCAACCTGGAGGCATATTATAAGGATTGGGGACTACCCCTTCTATGGTAAGTAGTGGTTCTTTGCTCTTTCCTCTATCCAGACGAGGGACTGAATAAAGCAGACCATAACTGTAAGGGTGTTGAGGAGTCTTAAATATTTCTCGAGCTGTAGCATATTCAACAACCTTTCCAGCATACATAACCATGATATTTTGAGCCATTTCTGCAACAACACCTAAGTTATGGGTAACCAGCATAATGGCCATCCCTAATCTCGCCTTAAGTTCCTTCATAAGTTCAAGTATTTGAGCTTGAATTGTAACATCAAGGGCTGTGGTAGGTTCATCTGCAATTAATAAATCAGGGTTGCAAGATAAAGCCATAGCTATCATAACCCTTTGTCTCATTCCCCCGGACATCTGGTGAGGGTAGCTGTTTACCCTTCTTTCAGCATCGGATATGCCAACCAATTTAAATATTTGCACAACTTTATCAATGGCGTCTTTTTTAGATAGTTCCTGGTGTAATATTATTGCTTCAGAAACCTGGTCTCCTACGGTATAAACAGGGTTTAAGGAGGTCATGGGTTCCTGAAAGATCATGGCTATATCTCCGCCCCTAACTTTCCTCATCTCGTCTTCAGGCTTTAGTAAAAGATTTTCTCCCTTAAAAAAGATTTCTCCCTCCAGAATTTTGCCTGGTGGTTGTTGTATTAATCTCATTATACTCAAAGAGGTGACAGATTTCCCGCATCCTGATTCTCCCACCACCCCCAGGGTTTCACCAGGCTTGATTCTCAGGCTAACCCTATCTACCGCAGGGACCACACCATCTTCAGTATAAAAGTAGGTCTTCAAATTTCTTACATCTACAAGGTAATCGTATTCAGGCATTAAGAACCTCCACTATTACAATTTCAGTCTGGGGTCAAGGGCATCTCTTAAACCATCACCTATAAAATTAACGGATAATGCTGTTAAAAGGATCATTAAGCCCGGATAAAAGGTTAACCACCAGGGAGGTCCTCCACCTTCGACAGGTGCTCCCAGGATGTATTCCATTGACCTTTGAAGCATATTACCCCACGAGGGAGTAGGTGGTTGAATACCCAAACCAAGATAGCTCAAGGCTGCTTCAAAAAGGATTACGCCACCAACACTTAGAGTTACGGAAACAATTAAGATCGCTAAAGCGTTAGGCATGATATGTCTAAAGATAATTCTCCTGGAAGAGGCGCCTATGGCAAGAGCTGCTTCTACAAACTCGGACTCTTTTAGAGAAAGGAAGTAACCCCTGATAAGTCTGGATTCTCCCATCCAACCAAGAACAGTAAAGATGAGAATGATGTTCCACAAACTACCTCCAAAATACATAGCTAATAACATTAACAAAGGAAAGGTAGGAATTGATAAGAGCACATCTACCAGTCTCATTAAAACATTATCCAGCCATCCACCAAAAAAACCAGCTATACTACCAATAATAGCGCCTACTAACAATGAGGAAAGTGAAGCTATTACTGCTACAAAAAGGGACACTCTCCCTCCATAGGCCAGTCTTACCAGAACATCTCTTCCCAATTCATCTGTTCCCAGGATGAATTTGCTGGAGGGCCGAGAGAACTTGTCTTCTAAGGAAATAGCATCAAAAGTATAGGGGCTGATTAGGGGAGCTATTATTGCAAATAAAACTATGAAAGTTAGTGTAACCAAACCACCGATAGCCATCCTGTGTCTTCTGAATCTTCTCCAAACAACACCCCAATAACTGTATTCTTTTTCAGATAAATCAAATTCGGTACTTTCAATTTTGGAAACTTTTGCCATATTTATCTATCCTCAATTTAACTGAATCTAACTCGTGGGTCAACAACAGCGTACATTATGTCTGCTAACAAATTGGACACAATAGTAAGGATGCATAAGAAAGTCAAGCAACCCACTGCCAGGTTAAAATCTTTACTTACAACTGCTGTAAAAATTAATCGCCCCATTCCTGGAAGCGCAAAAACTGTTTCGGTTATAATAGCACCTGCAAAAAGTGCCGGTAGAGTTAAGGCTACCAGGGTTATAAGTGGAATTAACACATTTCTGAAAGCATGTTTCCAGATAACCACTCTTTCAGAAAGCCCTTTGGCCCGGGCAGTTCTTATGTAATCCTGCCCTAATACTTCCAGTAGGGTGGACCTTACATAACGGGTCCAACCGGTCATTCCGGCAAGACCAAGTACTAAAACAGGTAAGATATGATGTTTAGCGGCATTTAATTGAAGGGTTATCCAGGGAACACCTTCTGGGAACACAATACTGCTAAGGCCACCCATAGGCAATTCAATGGGTGTACCTCCCAGGTAAATTCCGAAAATCAAAATCAGCATAATCCCGAACCAGAATGTTGGCATGGAACGTCCAAAGAAAGCTAACCCTGTAAAAATATTATCCCAGCCGGAGTACTGTCTGCGGGCGGAAAAGATACCCACCGGCAGGGCTACCGCTAAACTTACAGCCATTGCCAATAGGCTTAACCTCAAAGTAACCGGTATCCTGTGCAAAATTAAATCCCAGACAGGATAAGGGTGAAATCGAGCAACACCTAAATCCTGGTATCTAATTAATCTCCAGAACCATTTACCCCATCTTTCCAGGAAGGGACCGCCAACTCCGTAAATCTCCTTTAATCTTTCTATATCTTCCATTTTAATATCAGGATCTAAGAGCAGGTGCTCTAAGGGGTCACCTGGAGCAAGGTCAATTATGAAATAGATGAGAAGGCTTACGGCTATAACTAGCGGGACGAGCTGTAACAATCTTCTTATAAGATAATCGCGCAAATTTCAGTCACCTCTCTTTCTGGAAAAGGGGGGTGGTGAAAACCACCCCCCCTTCATCAGTTCTTTAACTGTTGCCTTAACGCCAGTACCAATAGTAGGGGTTCCAGAGAACTCGCAAACCAGGTCTTACTGTAGCTATGTTAGCATGGTGGGCCATAACAGTAGAGCGGAAATAGAGGGGGATAACGGGAAGTTCTTCACTTATCAGTCTTTGAACTCTGAATAATGCTTTTCTTCGTTCAACTTCACTCATAAGATTGGGTGCCTTCTTTAGAAGTTCGGTTGCCTCATCATTTTTCCAGAAGTAGACGTTTTGCCCTTCCCAGCCGACCTCTGGAGATGGTATCATATCACCTCTAAAGATAGTGTCACCCATAGAAGTGGGGGACATGCTCCAGGCAAACATAATCAGATGAGGCCACCTTCGTCCATAGAAATGGTCTCTCGCAAATAGCACACCAGCTGGCATGTTTCTGGTTATATCCAGATCTATTCCAACCTTTTTGAGTTGAGCCTTGAGAACAGCTTGAACTGGTTGTCTCATAACCGGATCAATGGTGGTTCTAAGTTCTAAAGTTAGTCTCCTACCTGCTTTGTATCGCCATCCGTCAGGACCAAGTCTCCAGCCTGCTTCGTCCAGAAGCTTTCTCGCCAACTCTAAATTGTGCTCGTATTTTATCGGTGCAGCATCATCATAACCCCAGTGCTCAGGAGGTAAGTAGCTATGAGCTACCGGTTGACGACCTCTAAAGAGTCTTTCCACCATCTCCCTTCGGTTGATAGCGTGGATAAAAGCTTTGCGTACCCTTAGGTCGATCATGGGGTTGTCGGGGTTTTCTAAGTTAACTCCTATATGCTCCCACGTAAGACTTCTGGCGAAATGAAGTTTAAGATGAGCTGGTCTCCGTTTCTCTAACGACATACCGTGAGTAAATGCTAGACCTACCTGGCAGGTTATGTGTACATCCTTCCCAGCGATGACCCGAGCTAAGAAAGCAGTGGTGTCAGGAATGAAGCGATGGATTATACGCCTTACTAACGGCTTTCCGAGAATGTAGTCATCAAATCTTTCTAAGGAAATAAAGCTGCCTGGCCTCCACTCCACTATCTTGTAAGGTCCCATACCGATGGGTTTACGGGCCATTACCTCGTTTATTCTGAAGTGGTCTACCCCAGCAGTTCCACCAATCTCCTTCATCCTCTTGTAGACGGGTTCAGTTACATGACGGGGATAGATACCCAGACCTGGTAGACCTAAGTTAGCTCGCCAGTCAAGCTCTTTAAAATAGACCCTTACTACATCAGGAGCTAAAAAGTCAAACCCCCGAATCCCATGGGCTCCAGTTCCTTTTTCAAAGTCTATCTTTCTTTCAATTACTCTAGCTACCACCGGAGTCATCTCGTCCATAAAGACCATGAAGTTGTAAGCCCAGTCATCCAAGGTTGCCGGTTTTCCATCGTGGAATTTAAGTCCAGGACGTTGCCTAAAGGTTATCTCCATGGCGTTCCCTACGACTTTCCATAGACCATTTTCCACCGTGGGAATTTCCCTGAGAGAGCCGGGGAATAGAGCCCAGTTCTCGTCCCTATGGGCAGAGGGCAGATCCACCATCCCCAGCAATGACCAGGCTGATAACATAGTGGTGATGTAGTGGTGTAAGGTATCAGGTTCCTGCCAGGTAGCTGTGCTAATGGTTCCCCCTTCTCTGGGAGGATTCATGATATGATAGATGCCATAAGCTACTTCTGCTCTCGTTGCAGGTGCCAACGGAGCAATCAAACGAAAGCCTGCTACGCTTCTATGACTTAGATACTGGTGCTCAGGCCTATAACCTAAGGTTACCCAACCCATTGCCCATTTCGGTATAGCAGCTTCGTCTTGGGCAAAAGCGATGGGGACGGTTATTTTAGCAGCTTCAGCAGCCAGACCTTTTGCCTGACCAAGAATGGCAGCTTTTTCTGACCGGTTAACATTGGCTGCTGGACGGAAGGTGCCATCGGGATAACCCCTAAGATAACCAGCATTTCGTGCAGCAACAATATATTCATAGGCATAATGAGTGGTAGGAACATCTCTGAAGGGGCT